>JAIWEZ010000171.1:0-5436 GCA_048631945.1 Gammaproteobacteria bacterium
ATAGGAAGGATATCTATGATTGGCCGGATCTGAACCTGCTATCTTTAAGGCCTCGATAATATGGGAGGGGGTTGGAAGGTCCGGATCCCCTACACCTAAATCAATAATGTCTATCCCCTTGGCCCGGACCTGTTCTTTCTGGCGATCAATCTCCTTGAAAAGATAAGGAGGAAGGCGTTTTAGTCTTTCAGCTTTTTCAATCTTCAACTGGGTCCTCCGTTATTCCATTGCGGGTTTCGGATTTCGGATTTCGGATTTTGATTCCGCATTCCTCATTCCGAAATCAAAGTGGCTTCACTCCAAAGACGGCCTTCATAAATAACCCTTGCCTCTCCTTCAAGGAATACGCTTAGAAAATCATCCCCTGATTTCTCAAAATAGACCTTGAGGGCTTCCCCTCCCCGGGTATGCAATACTGCAGGAGATGACGCTATTCCCTTTGCGGCGGCAATGAGAGCAGTTGCAACCGAACCGGTCCCACAGGCCAGGGTCTCATCTTCTACCCCTCGCTCATAGGTGCGAATGGCAAAGGAGCCGTCGGTGAGCTGCTCTACAAAGTTGACATTTGTCCCGGCCGGAGCATAGCGTTGATGGTACCTTATGGCCCGGCCTACCCTGAACACCGGGCTTGTTTCAAGGTCACTCACCCAAATCACCACATGTGGCACTCCTACCGTGATACTGTTTACCGTAAAAGTCTCTTTTTCCACCTCCAGGGAATTGTCAAGTTCCGGAGTGCTCGGTTGTGGCATCTCCAACTTCACCTGTCCATCGGACACCTCGGCCCGGATGACTCCGGCCTTGGTTTCAAAGCTCAGCCGACGACCAGAGATCCCTTTCAGATAGGCAAGCCTTGCCGCACAACGGCCCCCGTTGCCGCACATTTCGACCTCACCGCCGTCTGAATTGAAAAAACGCCATTTGAAATCTGCCCGTCCCGAGTCTTCAAGGAGTATCAGCCCGTCAGCTCCCACCGAGTGTTTTCTTCGGCAGATTGAGGCTACGAATTGGCCAAGGTTTTCTATGTCAATAATACCGGCACGGTTGTCCACCAGGATAAAATCGTTTCCACTGCCGCTCATCTTGTAAAAGGTAAGTGTCGAATCCTTCATTTCCATACGTTGTCCAAACACTCCATCTACCAACAGTTATACGAACCGAATCTCTCGCCCGCTCCCCTTCGACCAGGCTCAGGGTCGCTTGATCGCAGTGATCACTGAGGTAATTTCATTGTCCTGATTTTCTGAGAGAGAAAAATCAGGACAAACAATCAGCCCCTGTCGGGGAGTTTACGTTCTAAAAAATCCTGCGACAGCAGGATGGCAGATTGAGCTGAATTCCCCCTCAGGAATTCAGCTTAAAAACTCCGTGACTCCGTGTGCTCTGTGAGAGATAAACAGAACGCTCTTTTTACAGAAAGGGAGGTATTGACTCTCCTTTGATCAGGTCCTCGTACGACTCCCGCGCCCTGACAACATAGAATTTATCCTCCTTGACCATGACCTCTGGGACTCGGGGCCTTGAATTGTAGTTAGAAGACATCGTAAAACCATACGCCCCCGCACTCATGACCGTTAGCAGGCTCCCTGCTTCCACATGCGGAATATGACGATCCTTGGCCAAGAAGTCCGCGCTCTCACAAATGGGTCCGACGACGTCCGACCTGACCGTCTCCTTGTGGTCCCTGACCACCGGTTTGATAGCATGGAAGGCGTTGTAAAGGGATGGGCGGACAAGGTCGTTCATGGCCGCATCCACTATCACAAAAACCTTGCCTTCACCCTCTTTGGTATATAGCACCCTGGTAACGAGGATACCGGCGTTACCCACAATCACCCGGCCAGGTTCCAAGATGAGCGTGAAGGGTGAGTCGCCAAGGGCCTGTGAGATCGCCCTGCCATATTCATCCGGGTGAGGAGGAGACTCTTGATCGTATGTGATACCAAGCCCTCCCCCTATATCAAGATAGGATATCGAGATACCAAAGGTCTCCAGGGCAGCAATAAGCTCCTTGACGCGGTGCAGTGCATCTACAAAGGGGGTCACCTCTGTGACCTGAGACCCGATATGGCAACTGATACCGATAACTTTTACAAATGGAAAAGCACTGGCCGACTTGTACACCTCTGCAGCCGATTCCATGCCCAGCCCAAACTTTTCCTTTTTCAGTCCTGTTGATATGTAAGGATGTGTCTTGGGATCCACGTCCGGGTTCACCCGTAGGGCAATCGGAGCCTCTTTTTTCAGGCGGGCACCGCACTGGTTTATTAGCTCCAGCTCCTGGAGTGATTCAATATTGAACATCATAATGCCGGATCGAAGGGCATACTCTATCTCGTCCTCACGCTTTCCAACGCCTGAATAGACAATCCTGTCAGGAGGGATGCCTGCTTGAAGCCCGCGAAACAGCTCCCCGCCGGAAACGATGTCCAGGCCACCTCCAAGGCTGCCAAAGAGTCTCAGAACAGCCAAGTTGGAATTGGACTTGGCAGAAAAGCAGATCAGGTGAGGCGCTCCCTCAAAGGCTTTTTGAAAGGTAAGGAAATGGTGCCTGAGCGTAGCATGGCTATATAGGTAAAAAGGGGTCCCGACCTTTTCCGCAATCTCCAGGACAGGAACATCCTCACAAAACATTCGGTTATCACGGTAGTTAAAGTGATTCATGACAGACTAGTTATTCGTTATTTGTTATTCGGTTTCACCACAAACTGAACAATGTTGGAATCTTCACTCACTCCGCCGCTTTTGTGATAGACCACAACCTTGTAAGCGTAGCGATGGTCAGCCTCTACGTCATCATGGCAGATAATGCGATCCCCTTCCACCCGTACCTGTTTAGGGTCATCGAGTTTGATGTCAAGGAAGTGTTCAAAAGGGATCGGACAACCCGTGCACATTTCCGCTGAACTATGCGACTTGTATTTATAAACCCCAAAGTGTCCCAACCCATCGAACGCTTTATCGGCCTTCTTCGGCACTGACCAGGTCAATCGCGCTTTATCCCCGATGATTTCTGCCTCGAGGTCCTTTACCGCCGGGGGAACCGTTGCCTCGGGTACTACTGGGGGCGCCTTTTTACCACATTCCGAGCACAGAATCAGAAACCCCAAACAAGTTAAAAAAAGAAACCTATCTTGGGGTCTTCTTTTTCTTTTCATGAGATTCATTTACAATCCCTTCAAGCCGAAGGGCCTCCTGTGCCTCATCGATCGCCTTTACCACGTTCTCCTTTGCCGTACCTCCTGCAGACACCCGCCTGTCAACCATCTGTTGTAAGGTCAGAATTTCAAATACATCTTCCTCAAATGATTGGGAAAACTTCTTCAAGTCACGCAGGGGAAGCTCTTGTAGTTCTTTGTTTTTATCCATGGCGTACCGTACGATTTCCCCCACGCAATGGTGTGCATCTCTAAAGCTCATGCCCCTGGTTACCAGATAGTCCGCCATGTCTGTAGCATTCAAAAAGCCCCTGGAAGCTGCTTTTTTCATAGCTGTCCGGTTTACTTTCAACCGCTGGAGCAGTTTTTCATATACTTCAAGACATCCCTTGAGGGTGTCCACTGTATCAAACAGGGGCTCCTTATCTTCCTGCATGTCCCGGTTGTAGCTAAGAGGTAGTCCCTTCATCAGTGTGAGCAACGACATCAGGCTCCCAAATACCCGCCCTGCCTTGCCTCGGACCAATTCCGGCACGTCAGGATTCTTCTTTTGCGGCATAATACTGCTACCGGTGGCAAAGGCATCAGGTATTTCAACAAATCCGAATTCAGCAGAGGACCACAGAATCAACTCTTCTGAAAAGCGGCTTAGATGAACCATACAGATGCTGGCTGCAGCCATAAACTCAATAACAAAGTCCCGACTACTCACAGCATCTATGCTGTTGGCTGAAAACTCAGGAAACTCAAGGAGCTTGGCGGTGTATTCTACGTCAATCGGATATGTTGTTCCAGCCAAAGCCGCACTACCAAGCGGCATCACGTTGATCCGCTTGAGGGCCTCATTAAACCGGGCAGTGTCCCTTCTAAACATTTCATAATAGGCCATGAGGTGATGGGAAAAGAGCACCGGCTGAGCTGGTTGAAGGTGAGTATATCCCGGCATGATGACATTGATATACTTCTTTGCGAGGCTCACGAGAATTTGGCGCAAGCCGGTGAGCCGCGCAAGTATGTTTGCCACCTCGTCACGGAGGTACATTCTAACATCCAGCACCACCTGATCGTTTCTGCTTCTTGCAGTGTGAAGTTTCTGCGCTGCCTTTCCAATTTCAGCAAAAGCTGTCATTGAAGATATAAATGAAAAAGCGCTATATGAAAGGTATCCATATTCTTCCTATCCGGGTGTAAAGACACATTTACCTGCTCCTGCTAACTACGATGAAGCGGAAGCAAGTAAAATCCTGAAGCAGAAGGATATTATTGATGTTTCTCAGTACTTACAGGATGATGGACATTTGGTTTGGGATGCACCGGAAGGCAACTGGACCATCGTGAGAATGGGAATCAGGGTAACCGGTGCCAGCACACGTCCTTCTCCTGAACCAGTTATGGGTCTTGAATCAAATAAACTTGATACAAGGGCTTTTGAAAATCATCTGAAAAACTATACTGATATCTTGTTAGAAAAAACTACACCCCGTAAGGAGAGCGTCGGCTGGACAGGTTTTCATATGGACAGCTGGGAAAGCGGTTCCCAAAACTGGACCGAAGGAATTAGGGAGGAATTTAATAACAGACGAGGTTATGATCCTGAACCTTTTTTCCTTGCCTATACAGGTCGTGCGGTGGAGAGTATAGAGATGACCGAACGGTTCTTGTGGGATCTACGCAAAACATGCCAGGAATTGCTCCTGGAAAACCATGCCGAATTTGCCAAAGCTTATGCCCATAAAAACGGACTGGAACTTACCATAGAGCCTTATGATATGAACCCTGCAGGAGACCTTGACCTGGGTGCGGTAGCAGATGTTATTATGGCTGAATTCTGGAGTAAAGGATTTGGATTTGACACTCACTACGCAGTTATTGAAGCTACATCTATTTCTCATATCACAGGACAGCCTGTGGTGGGTGCCGAGGTTTTTACATCAAATAATGAGGAGGCATGGCAGCAATACCCCTGGTCTATGAAAGACCAGAGTGACTGGGCCCTGGCTATGGGTATAAACCGTTTTGTATATCACACTTTTGCCCATAAGCCACTTGGTGATGAATACCGGCCCGGCATGACCATGGGACCCTATGGTGTGCACTGGGACAGGGGGCAAACATGGTGGCCTATGGTAAATG
Source organism: Gammaproteobacteria bacterium (assembly GCA_048631945.1). Lineage (GTDB taxonomy): Bacteria > Desulfobacterota > Desulfobacteria > Desulfobacterales. Next base: position 5,292 of record JAIWEZ010000171.1, read on the forward strand.
CTTACCATGAATACATCAGCCGTTGCTCCCACATGATGCAGCAGGGACAAGCAGTTTCAGATATTCTTTACCTGACACCCGAAGGTGCTCCCATGATATTTACCGCTCCAAGGGATGCCCTGGAAGAAAATGGCAGTATTCCAGA
>JAIWEZ010000172.1:0-5418 GCA_048631945.1 Gammaproteobacteria bacterium
CCGCGTCAATAGCAGAATTATCAAACCGTAAGATAAACCGTCTACTCACCTTCGCCAGAATGCCCCGTGCGGAAGCACGGGGATGAATGGCGTGGTGACCCGCCATAGCCTCGGCGAAGGCGGGTTTTTGCTTCGGCGAGTTCCGCCATCCTGAGACACAGTCAGGATGCCCTGTGCGGGAGCACAGGGAGGCTTCACTTTTCTCATAAAACTTTCCATAAGATATTGACTTTACGGCGCGATTCCAGTATAAAAAAACTATCTTGACAGATCGCCTGTAATTGTTGAGGGGGGAGCTGTGAGTTACTGGAACTATCGCGAAGAGTTGAGCCGCCAAGACAGGCTGCGACGTTCGATCTATGAAGCCCTCAGGGACGAACTGGACGAATATCTTGTAGAGTATGGGTTGGTGGGATCTTATCATAACTTTGTTGATAAGCAACTTCAATACCCCTTTGTAGAGAAACGGGAGCTAAAACCAAGGGCACGTATTCCTGATGTGGAGTACGAATCTCACAACCGATTTCTTGTAATCTTTGTGGAGGACTCGGTTCACAGCATTCACAAGAAATACATACGATTCTTTGATGACAATAAGGTAACCAAAGAAACTTTGATGCGTTCTGGATCAGTCCGGTTTTCAAAAAAATATTTTAGAAACATAAAGTTCTTTGAATCTTCCCATTTCTCAGATTTCCTTAAAGGCTTGCTACCCGTTGATTACGGCCTTCTTATTCAACGGGATCCCGCAATCAAGGCTAGAAATCGATACAGCCTCTCTCACTTTCATGTTCGAATAGATTGGCCCATTGCTGATGCCGCAGAAGACATGGCTAACGATTTGCGGTATATATCTAAGGAGCTGTATGAAAAGGGAGACGCTTATGCCGAGGAGGTCCAGAAAAAGTTTTTCGAATATTATGGATTCCCTTTAACATCGGGCGGTCGCCGGACAGCGGCCATGGTGGCGGCCCAATACCTTAAACGGATCCCCTGTATATCCACAATGTATGTGGGGAGCAGTGAATCCAGGGCCATCTACCGTATTTCGGAAAGGGGTGTTTCAAAATACATATTAATGAAACTGACAGACGGCGACCTACAAAATATTGCCGAGGCTCACAACCTGAAGGTTGCCACCATCAAGAAAAATTACCTCGTTGCAAAAGAAGACGGCGGGGGCATCGTGATCTTTCAGGCTACCTATGAGCGTACCAGCCATGCCAGATTCCCCGAGGACGGCAAGTTGAGAGAATTGAACTCTGAGTATTTCTGGATGACTGTTATCAACCAAAGTATTATGCCCAAGCCGGGTGTGTTGAATATGTCCCCCCTGCCGTACAGCATCATTTACACATAGTCCACTTTCCACATCATATAGAGTTTCAAAAAAGGATTTTGGCAAGGCCAGAGGGATAAATGCGAGTAAGGCGTACTGGAAGTACTTCGTCGAGGATTTAGACCGATAACGCAGCCAAAATCTTTTTCTGAAACTCTATAGAACCTGCTTGAAATATTCGATGGTTTTCTCCAGCCCCTCGCGCAACTGAACCATAGGCTCCCACCGTAGTCTCTTTTTTGCAAGGGTAATATCCGGACACCGTTGAACGGGATCATCCTCCGGGAGCGGCCTGCAGACGATCTCCGATTTCGATTGGGTTATCTGAAGTACAAGCTCGGCAAGCCGTGCAATGGAGAATTCTATGGGATTGCCAAGGTTAACAGGGCCGGTAAATTGATCGCAGTTCATCATGCTTACCAATCCCTCAACCATGTCTGAAACATAACAAAATGAACGGGTTTGACTCCCGTCTCCATAGATCGTGATAGGATCATTTCTCAGGGCCTGGACAATGAAATTACTCACCACTCTGCCGTCTGAAACGGCCATCCTGGGGCCATACGTGTTAAAAATACGCACTATCCTTACATCGACTTGGTTCTGTCGATGATAATCCATCATCAGAGTCTCAGCCACCCGCTTGCCCTCGTCATAACAACTCCGCAGCCCAATTGGATTCACGTGACCCCAGTATGTCTCTTTCTGGGGGTGTTGCTGAGGATTACCATAGACCTCTGATGTGGAGGCCTGCAGGATTCTTGCCTTTACACGCTTGGCAAGACCTAACATATTGACGCTCCCCATGACATTTGTCTTGACAGTCTTGACAGGATTGTACTGATAGTGAACCGGAGATGCGGGACAGGCCAGGTTATAAATCTGATCTACCTCCAAGAAAATTGGCTCAACAAGATCATGACGAATGACTTCAAAGTTCTTCCGGTCCAGCAAGTCTCGGATATTTCTCTTTGAACCGGTGAAGAAATTGTCAAGGCATAGCACCTCCACCCCTGTTTCTAACAATCTTTGGCACAGATGACTACCAAGAAAACCCGCTCCTCCCGTCACCAGAACCCTTTGCTCTTTCATGGCATTTTCCCAACCTGTGTTTGAATCCGGCTGCAGTACACCTGGCTTTAATTCTCAGTCATTAAAAAAAAGGGGTTGCCGACTCGGCGAACCCCTTGATTTTCCTGGTAGCGGGGCATGGATTCGAACCATGGACCTTCGGGTTATGAGCCCGACGAGCTACCAGACTGCTCCACCCCGCAGCAATTAAAAATATATTATGTTTTCTCTCCAACCCTGTCAAGGATTATTTGGAAGACTGTATTAATCGTTCTATGAGCTTGCAGCCATCAGCAACAAACACACCTTGAGCCTTTGCATTTTCCTCGCTGAAGCCGCCAGAGCCATTCATTGGACTGCTTATCCCTGTGCCACAAATTGCAAACGGAACAGGTTCAGTGGTATGCGTCCTAACAGAGACAGGAGTATAATGATCCGTTGTGACCATGATACGAAACTCCGAAAAGGCCTTCATCCCATCCAACACCGTTCCCACGACCATGGCGTCAAATGCTTCAATAGCAGAAATCTTCTTATCCAACAAGCCCGCGTGCCCTGCCTCGTCCGGGGCCTCCACGTGCACATAGACAAAGTCAACATTCTTGAGGGCCGTCAGTGCATATTCCGCCTTGGCCTTGTAATCGGTATCATAATAGCCGGTGGCACCCGGAACCCTTATCACCTCGAGGCCCGCATAAACACCAATCCCTCTTAAGAGGTCCACGGCAGAAATCATGGCCCCTCTGAGCCTTGTCTTCTTTTCAAAAGCCTCCAGTTGCGGGGCATACCCCTGACCCCATAACCAGATATGGTTGGCAGGTTTCACCCCTTTTTTGACGCGCCTATTATTGATCGGATGATCTCTCAAAATTGCACTTGCACTATCCATAAGTTGAAGCAACACACCATGTGAGGCTATACGATCCAGATAGGGCCGAACTGCCTGGCCGGTAATATCGTGAGGGGGCGTGGTATCAATCTCTACTACGCCACCATGCCAGACCATTAGATGCCGGTAGCCCACGCCCGGATAAAACCGAAATGACTCATCTCCTAATGCCCTGTCCAGGTCCTCCATTATGTCATGGGCTTCGTCAGTGCTTATGTGGCCTGCGCTATAATCGTCCATGGTCAATACGCCATTTGGCGTAGAAAGAGTCACTAAATTACAACGAAAAGCCGCATCTGTATCGGATAGATGTACTCCAAGGCTGGCCGCCTCTAACGGGCCCCTCCGCGTCAGGGTAGCTTTCGGATCGTAGCCCAAGAGACTTAAGTTGGCCGTATCACTTCCGGTTTCACACCCCTCTGGAATGGTTTTTGCCAGGCCTACTTCTCCATGGTCGGCTATCCAGTCCATACGGGGAGTGTGCGCGGCCACAAGTGGGGTCTTGCCTCCAAGCTCGGGTATGGGGTAATCCCCCATACCGTCTCCTACCAAGATGACATATTTCATCTTCGATCCTCAATCCGGAACAGAACGGTCTTGTCCTTGATCATCTCAAGTTGATCTATCTCCGCAAGTGCCTTCCGTACAGCCGCTTCTTTGGCCTCATGGGTAATCATGACAATAGGTACGGCTCCCAATAGATCACGGCCCTTCTGGTGGACAGACTTAATGCTTATCTGATGGTTTCCAAGGATACCCGAAACCTTGGAAAGCACGCCCGGTCTGTCTTCGGCTGAAAATCGAAAATAATACTCGGTCTGCAACTCTTCTATCGGCCTGGCCTGCCTTGCGTTCATACTCGCCGGCTGATACCCCACAGACGGCACCCTGCCCACAGCACGACTTAGCATATTGCGGGCAACATCTACCAGATCGCTCACAACAGCGCTGCCTGTTGGCATCATTCCCGCACCGGGTCCATAGAGCATCACGTTTCCTACTGCGTCACCTTTGATGTAAAGGGCATTGTACGCCTCATTGACATTGGCAAGCATACTGTCATCCGGGATCAATGTGGGATGCACCCTGGCCTCAATCGCCTGACCATCGTCTTTCGAGATGGCCAGGAGCTTGATACGATATCCGAACTCTTTGATAAATTTTATATCAAGGGGTGTGACCTTTGAAATACCCTCTGTGTAAACTGCCTCAAAATCTATGGGTACACCATAGGCGATAGCAAGAAGTATAGTCAGTTTATGAGCCGTGTCGATCCCTTCTATGTCGAAGGTGGGATCCGCCTCTGCATAGCCGAGAGCCTGAGCTTCCTTTAATACCTCTGAAAAGGAGCTTCCCTGGTCGGTCATTTTTGTTAAGATATAATTGGCAGTTCCATTCAGGATGCCGAAAAGGCTTTCGATTCGGTTAGCAACCAAGCCTTCCTTCATAGACCGGATTAGGGGGATTCCACCGCCCACGCTTGCCTCAAAGCCCACCTCCACACCCTTTTGCGAGGCTGTGGAAAAAATTTCATCCCCGTGGGCGGCCAGAAGCGCTTTGTTGGCTGTAACTATATGTTTCCCGTTTTCAATCGCTTTTAAGATAAAGCTTTTTGCCGGTTCGTAACCGCCGATGAGCTCCACAACAATGTCAACCTCAGGATCATCAATGACCATTTCGGAGTCTGTTGTAAGCAGACCGGTATCCACAACCACTTCCCGGTCCCTTTCAAGGTCAAGATCGGCTATCCATTTAAGTGCAAGAGAGGCCCCGAGCCGCGACTCGATCACCTCACGGTTCTCCAGCAAGATCTTTACCACGCCCGACCCCACAGTTCCGAACCCCAACAACCCAACTTGTATTTTCTTCATATCGTTGCCTCAGAATTTAGGGGCTTGTCCCCATAAGCGCTAACTTGTTTTGTAAACGTTCACAGGTGACATTTATGCCGTAAGGAATTGTTTTGAAAGATGAACGTCGAACATCGAACATCGAACGTCGAACATCGAATGAAAAACGAATATCCAATACCGAACATTCAACGGCTATTTCTGTTTCTTTTCAGCCGTTTTGATACTCGTAACGAAAATCTTAATTAGTGCCCATCCACGAATCGAAA
>JAIWEZ010000173.1:0-5398 GCA_048631945.1 Gammaproteobacteria bacterium
GCAACTAAAAAAATTGGCAGGTTTTCAATGCTTTAACGTGAAGCGTAACACGACAGGTTGTTATATGGGTGTTTCCAAAAATAGTATGATTGGTAATGCTGGTGTGGATTTCCGGGGCATCCTTAAATAATTCAATATCCTACGGTTTTTTTCCGTATCACTCATTACAGATAGACAATAGCTTACATTCGCTAATCAGAAGCCTCGATTTGGCTCTGAAAAATCTATATGCAATTGGTATCCATCCTCTGTGAGGGATTCTAATCTCTTACCAGAAATTGGGCTTTACGTCGTTTATCGCATACTCCCTCTTTGTTGAATTTAGTATTCAAAATTTAAAAGAATATTAAGAAAAAACCCTCTATTTTGACACTTTTTCTTTCTGTTTAACTCCACAATTTGAATGTTAAACAGAAAACTGGATAATAATAAAAGTATCCGATTTACACTTAATACTACTTATCGTTACTTCTGGGTGGTGCAGAAAACGGCAGCCTACTAATAGAAATCTTCAGTCCTCTAAAGAAAAAACTCTTTTTTATCCGATCACGTATGCACCTATTTGTACCAATTTGATCCTGGCAGGCGAAAATCCACAAAATTTCTTGACATTTTATACTACATTGTGGTACTCATAACACCATTATTCTAATTACTGGGCGGCTCCATTTGCTCAGAGGCTTGTCGATGAACTCCCGGCCGATCCTCTATTGATACCTTTCCGGAACGGCACCTGGCGCACGCCGACCCGCTGCTTCAAGCGCCCGGCGGCGAATATCGGCCCGGTGTGTCGCCTCTGGCCATTGTGGGGCCAGGGGTTGAGATTATAAGTATGCTCAAGGCGCACAAACCCCCACACGAACAGCATTGAAGAGGAGGGCGAACGCATGAACGAACAGACCATCTCCCCGCACGACCCCCATCCACGCCAGCGCGTGGACGTGCTGGATTCCTTCATGAGCACCGTGGACGTGGGGCGGGGTGACCCGGTGGTGTTCCTGCACGGCAACCCCACCTGGTCGTACCTGTGGCGCAACATCATCCCCCACGTCGTCCCAGTTGCACGCTGCCTGGCGCCGGATCTAGTGGCTATGGGTGAGTCGGGTCCCATGCCGGACAAGGGCTACCGGTTCTTCGATCACGCACGCTACGTGGACGCGTGGTTCGAGGCGCTCGGCCTCCGTGAAGTGACCATCGTGGCGCACGACTGGGGCTGCCTAGGGCTGTACTGGGCGCATCGCCACCCGGATCGGGTACGCGCGGTGGTGTGCATGGAGACGTTCGTGACGCCGATGTCGATAAAGGACTATCCGGAGAGATCCCAATCGCTGTTCCAGGCCATCCGCGGCGCGCCCGGCGAGGAGATCATCCTGGAGAAAAACATATTCATCGAGCGCATCCTGCCCGGTTCCGTGATCCGCACGCTCACCGATGAGGAAATGCAGCAGTACCGCAAGCCATGGCACGAGCCGGGCGAGGCGCGCCGGCCCATGCTCACCTGGCCACGGGACATCCCTTTTGATGGCGAGCCGGCGGACGTGGTATCCGCCGTAGACGGCTGGGGCAACTGGCTCAAGGACAGTGACTTGCCCAAGCTGATCGTGAACGCCGACCGTGGAGTGCTCATCAACGAGCGCGTACTTGCATTCTGCCGCACCTGGCGCAACCAGAGTGAGGTCATTGTGCCTGGCATCCACTTCCTACAAGAGGATTCCCCGCACGCCATTGGTGATGCCATTGCGGAGTTTGTGGGCTCGCTATAATGATCGCCGGCGTACCGGACAGTTCGGCAGGGGCTGGTGCTCAGGCGTCCGCATTTGTAGGCCCATTTCTATGGAGGTCATGAACAATGAAATGCTCAGCGTGTCGATCTGAGAATCCTGAGAAAAAGAAATTCTGCCATGAGTGCGGAGCCAAGCTTTCATGGATCTGCCCTCAATGCGGAGTTGACATACTTCCGAGCGATAAATTCTGCGGCGAATGTGGTCAAAAGATAGACAATGCTAAAGAAGAAACAGAAAAGCCAACTGCTGAAGTTGAAGGGGAGCGCAAACATGTGACGGTGCTCTTCTCCGACCTTTCAGGATTTACCGCAATGTCGGAGAGGCTCGACCCAGAGGAAGTCAAAGAGATCATGAGCCGTGTCTTCGGAGAGATTGCCCAGGTGGTGGCCAAATACGAGGGCTTCATCGAGAAGTTCGTCGGTGATGCGGTGATGGCGCTATTTGGTGTACCAAAAGTCCATGAAGATGATCCGGTTAGGGCGATCAGGGCGGCAAGAGAAGTACACGATTTGGTGAAAGCCATAAGCCCCAAATTGGAACAAAGGATTGGTCGGCCTTTGACTATGCATAGCGGAGTAAATACAGGCCTCGTTGTTACTGGTGAAGTGGACGTGGGGAAGGGGACACATGGGGTTGTAGGTGAGACGCTCAATGTAGCCTCACGACTCGCTGAAATGGCCGGGCCGGATGAAATTTTGACCGGTGAGCAGACCCGTGAACTAATTGCCCCCTACTTTGAGATGAGGCCGCTAGGTGCGATGACTATTAGGGGAAAGGGTCAGCCGGTGACCCCCTATTTGGTTATGGGAGAACTGGCGGTTCGAACCCGCTTCGAGGCAGCGAAACGGCGAGGATTTACTCTTTTCACTGGAAGAGAACAGGAGTTGGCCACACTCCACTCATGTCTTGGCAAAGCAGCGGCTGGATATGGTCAGTTCGTCACCGTGGTCGGTGAGGCAGGGGTGGGAAAGAGCCGCCTTATGTATGAATTTCGGCACTCTCTGGATGGGGATAAAATCACCGTCTTGGAAGGGCGCTGTCAATCATATGGAAGCGATACCCCCTACTTTTCCTTGATCAATGCCCTCAGGCGTGGACTTCGACTGCGCGAAGAAGATACGCCAGGTGAGCTCTTAGAAAAAGCCGTTGCCGGTATCCTGACCATTGATCATACGCTGGAGCAATATCTTCCTTTGTACCTGCACCTGCTTTCGATCCCCAGTGAAGACTATCCCCTGCCAAAGCACTTGCAAGGACAGGAGCTGAAAAGTGCCTTTCAAGATGCACTGGCTGCAATCAATATCCTAAATTCGAAACGACAACCGATGGTAATAATTCTGGAGGACTGGCATTGGGTCGACGAAGCTTCGGATTCCGCATTGAAACACATTGTCGGCGTGATAGCTGCCCATTCTTTGATGGTGGTGGTGATTTACCGTCCCGAATATACCTCCAACTGGCGCAATTGGAGCTATCATACGCCCATAGTCTTAAGGTCCCTGAATAGCCAGCACAGCGAAAATATCAACAAATCCGTTTGGGCGGTGGATCAAATACCTGAGGGCCTTACGGCTTTAATTCACGATCGCACCGGTGGCAATCCCCTTTTTATTGAAGAGATTTGCAGTGTGTTAGCTGAGGAGGGCACGGTGCAAGTTAGAGACAGAGAAGCGGTCCTGACCAGCCCTTTGGAGCAACTCACGCTCCCTGACACAGTGCAGGCCGTAATCCGTGCTCGGCTTGATAGGCTGGACCGTTATGCCCGCGACTCCCTTCGTTTGGCTTCTGTTATCGGCCGTGAGTTTGCTCGGCGTATCCTTGAGCGAATATCCACCTCACGCGACCAGCTTTCCCAGTCCCTGGAAACCCTGAAAGTGCTGGACTTGATTCAACAGATCCAGGTTGTCCCAGAAGCTGCTTACATGTTCAAGCATGTGCTAACCCAGGAAGTGACCTACGAAACGCTACTCCATCAAAAACGAAAAGAACTGCATGGCTTGGTTGGTCAAGCCATCGAAGAACTTTATCAAGACCGGATTGAGGAACAGCTTGACCTGTTGCATCACCATTTCAGTCTTGCTGAAAACTGGGAAAAAGCGGCGGACTATGGCCGTCAGGCCGCTAACAGAGCATATAGGCTGAGTCAGTTTGACGAAGCGCTCATGATGTTTGAACGGACGCAGGAGTGCCTGTCAAAGCTTCCAGAGGACAGGTCCCGACAGGAGGCGCTAATTGACCTTCAACTGGAGATGGTTTGGCCGCTACACTTTCTAGGCCACCAGGATCGAGCAATAGAAATCTGTCAGGAGGCTGAATCCGTGGCGCACTCCTTGGAGGACCCCGCACGTTTGGGAAAGGTGTTTTTTGAATATGCGTTGTCCTATTTCTTCAAAGGCCATTATAAGAAGGCGGAGCGGTATTATCTGGAAATCCTGGAGCAGCCTGAAGAAAGAAGAGTGGATGAGCTCGTTGGTTCTGTAAAATTTCCATTAGCTGTGAACTATTTTTCTCAGGCGAAGTGGGAACAGGCGGAAGATCTTTATTCAGAAGTCATCCGCTCTTGCGAAGCAAACAACACGCAAACCGAGTATGCTGAAGAGTATCCCTTCCTTCCTTATACACACAGTTGCACGCACCTCGGGTACATTCGAGCTCTTCAGGGCCGCATCGGTGAAGCAAAGGAGCTTATGAAAAGAGGCAATACCCCTGTTTTGAATAGCATCTCCAATCTTCAGTCAAAAGCCTGGTGTGCGGTATGGCACAGTAGCTTTTCAGCGCTAATCGGTGAGGATCAAGGGGCGTTGGCTCGTGTACAGGAAGCTCTCAAAATTGCTGAAGAGACTGATTCGCCAATTTTATGCTTTATATGCTATGCGGCGAAAGGCATTGCTCTGCTGGCGGCAGAAGAATTTGACTCGGCCCTTGAAGTTTATCAACAAGCCCTGCAGGCTATTGAAGGCACGGAACACCGAAGACAGCTGGAAGCGGTCTATTATAATCTGGTGCGAGTTAATCTGGACGTGGGAGACTGGGCCGAGGCTGAGCGATTCTATGAGGCTGGCTTCCCATTGGTTCAATTAAACCCGGAACGGGAGGCTCCCAGGTTCGATTTCTTGAAAGGTCGCCTGCTATCGTCTGAGGGTTCGCTTGATTTTGAACAGGCGGAGGCTTTTTTCGAAAAAAGCGTTAGAACTGATGAGACATCCGGAGCGGTGGTGTTAGCTGCCCAGACGCGATTTTACCTGGCGCAAATGTTGGCCCAAAAAGGAGAGATCGATCGGAGCCTGTCTTTGCTAAATGAACTCCGAAGTCAGTTCAAGAACTGGGGGATAGCCTTCTGGCAGAAAAAAAGTGAACAGGCCATGAAGGCAGTTGATGGAGGAGTAGATTATTCACTTAACCTTTAAAAAAAATTTGCAAAACATTTCTATTTGACTCCTAAAGTAAAGGGGGACGTCGATAAGAAACTAAGAAACTTGACAGGTATTCAATGATGTAACGTAAAGAGTAACACAAGAGGCTGTTATATGGGTGTTTCCAAAAATAGTATGATTGGTAATGCTGGTGAGTATTATGTTTGTGCTGAACTTTGCAGAAGAAATATTCTTGCGTTG
>JAIWEZ010000174.1:0-5391 GCA_048631945.1 Gammaproteobacteria bacterium
GAGGTACGTCGCACAAGCAACCCCGCAGTTTGACGCCGATTCAGCCGTCGTAGCCATGAGGGCTACTATGGCGAAGTCGGCGATTGCGAAAAAGGGCCATTTATGGATGGAAACTAGACGCACAATCAGGAGATATAGCCATGGTAGCAGAACACGACAACCATGCTTCGCCAACAGGAAATAAAACCGACAAGGTTTCAGAGGTATTGCCGATCTTGCCGGTCATAGATCTGACACTGTTTCCCAGAATGGTCCTCCCTCTTGTGGTCCATGGAGAGGAATCCCAGGCATTGGTCGATGAGGCCATGGGAAAAGACCGCCGCATAGGCATCCTTGTTTCCAAGAAGAAAAAACTGAATACTTACCCCAAACCCCAGGACCTTTATGGCGTGGGCACCATAGCGTTAATCCTGAAGATGGCCAAACCTGATGAGAAAGGGACCCAACTCCTTGTTCAAGGCGTCGGGCGGTTTCGAATTGAGGAATACGTTTCAGACAAGCCGTATCTTCGTGCCCGGATTGAGACCATCCCTGAGCAAACCACCAAGGACATCGAAGTAGATGCCATGACGAGCAATCTGGGGGGGCTGTTCCAAAGAGTACTAAAGCTTTCTCCTTACCTTCCAGATGAGCTAGGCGCCCTGGCTAGATCGCTCGATGATGGTGGAATGCTTGCAGACCTCATTGCGTCGAGCCTGAACATAAACAAGGAGGAAAAGCAAAAGATCCTTGATAGTCAAGACATGAAGGAACGCCTGAAAGAGGTCACACGATTAATCAACCGAGAGCTTCAAGTCCTTGAGTTGGGACAGAAGATCCAGTCTCAGGTAAAGCAGGACCTGGACAAAACTCAGCGGGAGTTCTATTTGCGGCAACAGCTTAAGGCAATCAAGGATGAACTGGGGGAAAAGGATGAAAGCAAGATAGAGGTTGAGGAGTACCGGGCCAAAATTGCTAAGAAAAAACTTCCCGAGGAGGCCAGGAAAGAGGCGGAGCGGGAACTGGAACGCTTGGGACGCATGCATCCGTCTTCATCTGAGTACACGGTTGCCTCCACCTACCTGGACTGGTTGACCGTACTTCCCTGGAATGAAAGCACTGAAGATATTTTGGATATTAAGGCTGCCCGGAAGGTCTTGGATGAAGACCATTACAATTTGGAGAAGGTAAAGAAGCGCATCATAGAATATCTGGCTGTCCGCAAGCTCAAGCCCGACTCCAAAGGTCCAATACTCTGCTTTGCAGGTCCCCCCGGTACGGGCAAGACATCTCTGGGCCGTTCCATTGCCAGGGCACTGGGCAGAAAGTTTGTCCGCATATCGCTGGGCGGAGTGCGTGATGAGGCTGAAATACGAGGCCACCGCCGGACCTATGTGGGTGCACTGCCTGGGCGAATCATCCAGCAAATCAGGCGAGCCGAGAGCAATAACCCAGTCTTCATGCTGGATGAGATCGACAAAGTGGGAACCGATTTTCGAGGTGACCCTTCTTCAGCCCTCCTGGAGGTACTTGATCCGGAGCAAAACTTTTCCTTTTCCGATCATTACCTTGATGTCCCCTTTGACCTTACCAAGGTGATGTTTATTACTACCGCCAACATCCTGGACACCATTCCCCCGGCACTTCAAGACCGCATGGAGGTGTTGGACCTAGTGGGCTATACGCAAGAAGAAAAGGTGAAGATTGCTCAACGCTATCTCATTCCCCGTCAATTGGAGGCACATGGCCTCACCCCCGAACTGCTTAGCCTCACGGTAGGCGCTATCAGAGGCATCATATCCGGCTACACGCGTGAAGCCGGTTTAAGGAACCTTGAACGAGAGATAGCCGCCATATGTCGCGGCGTGGCCAGCAAAGTGGCGGAAGGGGCCAAAGGGCCGGCACACGTCAAGGTAAGGGAACTCCATAAATTTTTGGGACCTGTCCGATTTCGTTCTGAGATGAGCGAGCGGATATCAGTACCTGGTGTGGCTGCGGGCTTGGCATGGACCCAGGCAGGTGGGGACCTACTCTTTATTGAGGCGACCAAGATGAAAGGAAACCACGGTTTGACTCTGACCGGCCAGCTCGGCGACGTCATGAAGGAATCTGCCACGGCGGCCCTCAGCTTTATTCGTTCCCATGCCAAAGAGCTCGGCATCCCCGAAAGCTTCTACGACAACCAGGATATTCATATTCACGTTCCGGCCGGAGCCATTCCCAAGGATGGCCCTTCAGCCGGGGTCACCATGCTGACCGCCCTGGCCTCTCTCCTTACTGATAAGACTGTGCCCAGCGACCTGGCCATGAGCGGTGAAATTACGTTGAGGGGACAAGTCCTTCCAGTGGGGGGAATCAAGGAGAAGGTGCTTGCCGCTCATCGTACAGGGATCAAGAGGCTCATCCTGCCAAAGTGGAACGAGAAGGACCTTGAAGATGTACCTAAGAAAGTCCGTAAGTCAACTCAGTTCCATTTCGTCGACACCATGGACGAGGTGTTGAAGGTCGCCCTACCCAAGCATTAGAAGAGACTTAGGACTCGCGCAAAAATAACTTACCATTTTGGCATCCCAGCTTCAGGCTATCTTTGGCCGATACTCATTCGCAAAACCCTCGAAATAGCCTGCTATTCCTGCGGTTTTGCTCAATCGGATCGACCAAATCTAACCCAAATCTGAGCGCCAATTCTGCCAAGTTATTCTTGCGCGAGCCCTTAGATTTTAGGTGCTGTAATATTTTGCCGTTATAATAGTTGACGGTTCTGGAAGATGATCCTAGCGGTCAGGATTATTTTGCTACATAAACCCCTCTGCCGGCTCTCTTGATTTTCCCCTGCTTGGACGACCTGTTGAGGATATTTCTGATTTTCTTGTCTTCAAATCCGGTCTTTTTTTTCAGCGTGGGTACATCAACGCCTTTCTTGGACCTGTTGATTATTTTGACGACTTGGTCAGTGGCAGTCAATGCAACGGTCTTCTTGACAGCTCTTTTCTTCATTGCGGGGGCTTTTTTTGTAGTCTTGGCCTTTTTTCCGGTTTGAGCCCTGGCCTTGGGTTTCCGTTTGCCAATAGCCTGAGCCTTTTCAAGCTTCCCTACCCCCATTGCCAGTTTTTCCGTTTTCTTTGCGAGTGCCTTTAGAGATTTCAATACCACCTGCAAATCCTTCTTAAGCTTTTTCATGACTGCATTCCTCCCTTTTTAGTTTTGGTTTATTTAATCGCCCCCTCTTTTCACTCCTTACCGCATATGAAAAAGGGGGACACCTCGATTTTTTACCTGTATGGATTTTCCTATTTTCGGGTTTTCCTACACCTTGCTAGTGGTATAATTCCAGATAAAATACTTCAGCTGAGATATCTGTTCTGGCGTTAGCTTCCCAAATTGCACTCCACTTCGCCTCATTTCTATAGAACTGAAAGGGACATTGTTATCTGTTTTGGAATCCGAAATGGTCTTAAACGGTACCTTATCCAAATAGAAACTTTGATTGCCCAATAGTATCTCTAATTCAGATGATCCGTTTGACCGCCCTTCGTCAGCAATATAACGAAACGCAAGCCCCTGCCTGCTGATATCTATAATTTGCCCCACTTTGGTAAAATGAGGCCAAGGAGCCCTGAGTACAACAAATGCACTGTCCCGGACCTGGAATCGTTTGTGTCTTCTTCGATCCACCTGCTTTTTGCTTTTGGAGATAATACGCAAATTCTGTTCGATAATATTATGGTCCGCGCTCAACGAAATCGCTTTTGATTTTTCCCCTGTCAAATCTTCCATCAGATACGCATTGTTCATATGGTGCCTCCTGCAATAAGGACTATCAAATGTTTCAAACCCCTTTGACTGCTCAATTTTGTCCATTTTTGCCAAAAATTTTTATCGAAATGACATTTAAAATGTCAAAATATGCAAAAGTCTTGCCAACTTACCAGTATTTACAAGCATATTGATATGTTAGGGGATAGGTCAAGGCAAAACGTTATTATTACAATGGGTTAGATGCTGTTTCAAAACCCTTTGACGAATCCGTTTTACTATTTTTGCCAACGGTCTTTTGGGAAGTGAGGCGTCAAAAAATTGTAACAGTTTGCTATTTTAACGTTTTGCTCTTCATGAATCTTTTTCCAAAATTTCTCAATGTCGTTCGCGAAATGGCCCTTTTTCAGACATGTAAAGTGTTACGAACTTTTAAAAAATAGCCAAACAGATCAAGCAAAAGGGTTTTGAAACAGCATATAAGCTAGTGCCCATCCACGAATCGTAAAAACTCAATTGAGCTGGGTTCCCAGAGGGAGAATAAGAGAAGCGGAGAGGGAGAAATCTCTAAACCGGTGGAGATATGACACTGGGGTCGAGGTGGACGGCTATGGCCCGCCCCATCTCAGCTTGGTCTTCAGCACGTCATAATAGCTCAGTCCGGGCGGCCTGATCATATGAATCGTGTGAGGAGCCTTTTGGATAACAATGGAATCTTGGTATGTAACGTGGAGCCCTACCTGGCCGTCAAAGGTCAAAAAGACATTCGAATCCCGCTCATCCAGCCCGATTTTGATGGTCGCGGTGTCAGGCAGGATCAGGGAGCGATTGGTAAGGGTAAAGGGACAGATCGGGGTGAGTATGATCGTCTCGATCGAGGGATATATGATCGGACCACCTGCTGAAAGTGAATACGCGGTGGAACCTGTTGGTGTTGACACAATCAGTCCATCCGCCTTGAAGGTGGTGAGGTAGTCATCATTGATATAAGTACGTATGTGGGCTATTCGTGCTAATGCCTCCTTGTTGACCACCACATCGTTGAGAACGGTCTGACAGGCAATTTCCTCACCATCTCGCCAAACTTGTGCTGATAATAAGATCCTTTCCTCAGTGGTACACGCGTCGTTGATGACATCTTCCATGATGGGGAAGAGCTGGTCGGCCGAGGCCTCTGTCAGGAAGCCGAAATCTCCCAGGTTTACCCCCAGAACAGGAATCCCAGTATCCTGTATCCATCGAATGGCACTCAGGAAGGTCCCGTCGCCGCCCAATACGACAATGCAGCAAAGATCCAGGGGGGCCCTAGGAATATTTTCAACTAGACACTCTTTGGAGGTGATGGGTGCGGGAATGTTCTGCCTGGTGAGAACCCCAATCCCTTTTGCCTTCAGCCAGCTCTCCAGCTCCTTGGCCTTCTCAACAGTCTCTTCTTGGTCCTTGACAACAATTCCTATCTTCTTCATGGAGACCGACCTGTTATTAGAAGCTGTTTCAAAACTCTTTGACGACTCCATTTTGGCCATTATTGCTAAAAGTTCTTAGCGAAGCAAAGCGTTAAAAATTGTAACTGTTTGAGGGCGTTAGCCCGAGTTTTACAATTTTAGCGAAGCGAGCTTAGAACTTTCAAAAATGGACAAACAGACCAAGGAAAAG
>JAIWEZ010000175.1:0-5392 GCA_048631945.1 Gammaproteobacteria bacterium
GTGGTCGGCGCTGATGCCCAACGGATCGAGGGAGACGGAATGGAGCTACGAGTATCCTTCCTACTACGACTATCATGCCCGGGGCGCGCTATACTACGCGATCATCACCAGCGTGAAGAACTATGGTGTGGGCGCTTCAGCCAATTACTACGCAGACCTTGCGTTGGATCAAAAAGGCGAGTGGCTGGACGGTGGCAAGAATTACAAGTTGCCGGTGCCGGCCAACGTCCCTGCGAAAAATTTCTGGTCAGTGACGGCCTACGACCTCGAATCGGCCTCCTATATCCGGGACACGCCCAAGAGCAGCGTCGACTCGAACCAGGCGGAACTCAAGGCGAACAGCGATGGAAGCGTTGATGTCTACTTCGGACCAAAAGCGCCCGAAGGGCAGGAAAGCAACTGGATCCCGACCAAAAAAGGTCAACGGTTCTTCATGCTCTTCCGCTTCTACGGGGTCACCTCGGCGGCCTACGACGGCAGCTTTGAACTGAACGACATTGAACGGGTCGAGTAAAGCCGCGTACAAGGCGCAGGACCGAGCTGTCTTCAACCCGTCAATCAGCTTTTACGTTGGGGCCGGGTACTTCGACCATAAGTCTTCAGCCCATATAGAGTTTCATAAACCACAAAACATCCATTATTGCCCTATCGGCTGAATGAGTTAGAAAGCGTGGATTGTCATCTAAAGTCCACTCTTTCAATGTTTTGGGACCCATACCATATATTGGGGTGACGGAATCTGGCCGGAAACCGTGGATATCTCCAACGTATATGTCTTTTGAATGACCGTGTGATACTTGCTATGTATCTCATGCGTTGACAGTACCTAAAACAATGTGATATGCATTTGATATACAATATTTTCAGTAAGTTGTGATACAAGATATATGCAGTCAAAAGGGTTTTGATTACCATGAGGTATACTGGAGTTCTCGCAGATTT
Organism: Gammaproteobacteria bacterium; assembly: GCA_048631945.1. Taxonomy (GTDB): domain Bacteria; phylum Desulfobacterota; class Desulfobacteria; order Desulfobacterales. The sequence continues at coordinate 943 of JAIWEZ010000175.1, forward strand.
AAGTATTTGGTAAGAATGTGTAAGTTTTTGCAAATCCTAAATTTTTTCGTATTGTAGATGTATTCTATCAAATTGCCCGACCGAATCCGGGTAACTCTTTGCCAACCTCAAGAATCTTGACCCGCCAAAAATTAAAAACTGGGGAATCTTGAATCAGCTGTTTTTTTATATTACAGTGGAAAATCTTTATGATTCCCCGATGTCTGTGAGCACCATCGCTTGTCTTGATTCACCAGGTTTGTCATGAACTGCAGGTAGCTAATCTTCAAAAGGAAAATCTTCGTATGATATAAGAGTGGCCCGTTTCATCATGCACGGCCTATTAACAGCAACCTTTACAAGGTGTAAGCTATGATTCAGGCAACTAGACTCGGACTTATCTTAACGGCACTGGTCTTGTTCTTTTTGACTGGATGCGGAGGCATCGGGCCAAAAACCGTGGCTCGGGACAGATTTGAGTATACCCTCGCCATTTCAGAATCCTGGAAACGGCAGATGCTGCTGAACATGGTAAAAATCCGTTATGAAGATACACCCGTTTTTCTGGATGTGGCATCCATTATCAACCAGTATGCCCTGGAAGGAGATATCGAGCTCGGGGCCAGATGGACGGACGGTATCTTAGGAAACAGTCAAAATATAGGCGGGAAGGCTAAATATGCAGACCGCCCCACCATTACTTACCAACCCTTGAAGGGTAAGAAATTCACACAAAGCCTGATGACGCCGCTCCCTGCTGGGTCGCTTATGGCTATGGTACATGCGGGATGGCGCGTCGATCTGATCTCTCGTCTCTGCGTGCAGTCCATGAACGGCATCAACAATCGATCCGCTTTCCGGCTCCATATCGAGGAGCCTGATACCGAATTTTTCCAATTGCTCACATCGCTTCGCAAACTCCAGAATTCACAGGCTACTGGTGTGCGGGTAAGAAAGATCAAAGGTGAAAAACCGGTGAACGTAATCTTTTTTCGAAGAAAAGACATGGACCCGGATACCATAGCGGAAATTGATCGTATCAAGAAGCAACTTGGCCTCAATCCAGATTTGAATGAATATCAAGTTGTGTATGGATCCGCTTCCGATAATGACCGCCAAATATCTATTCTCACCCGATCGATGCTACAGGTTTTAACCAGCCTTGCAGCATACATCGATGTCCCTCAAATTCACGTAGATGAAGATCGCACCACACCCAATACAGCTAAAAAATCTGACCTGGAAGCCGGTTTGATGCCCCTGATCCAAATCCAAAGTGCCACAGATAAACCAAAAGATACATTTGTGGTCATCAATTATCGAGAGCACTGGTATTGGATAGACGATAAGGACCGGCGATCCAAGCGGATGTTCACTTTCTTGATGTTTCTCTTCAGCCTCGCTGAGACGGGCGAGCGTCAGATTGCTCCAGTGCTTACGGTACCAGTCGGCTAAAAGGAGAGTTTGGAGTGAATAGACTGACAGCAGGGGAATATCCCTTTGGTAGGTGTTGGGAAGGATGATGGAAGAAGCGAAGGCCATCCTGTAATGGGGTGGATATGGGTTGAGAGTCTTTGGCTTGACATTACCCGACCCGCAAGGGCCGGTGGCCGGCCTCGACATTCGGTTTTAAGCTTATATGATTTAATTGCGGTCACCTTAAAAAAAGGGATTGGCTCAATCACGAAATCTCTAACAAAAAGGCAGGGCGTCAATGAAATCACTATCCAAATATATAATCGGCCCGACTTTCCAGAAAGGTCATCTATTATTAATCGTTGCAAGTTTTCTTTTTATGGCGTGGTCACCGGTGTCTGTTGCCGAGGAGGCGCATGAAGGTGCCGCCCATTCATTTCACCGGCATCATGCGGCCTTGTTCATAGGCAATACCCAGAACGACGGCAGTGAGCACGGCCTGTCAGTTGGGATGGAATACGAGTACCGCATAAACCAGTGGCTCGGGCTGGGCGGCCTGGTGGAATACGCTGCCGGTGATTTCGAGCATTTACTGATTGCCGTACCGCTGTTTATTCATCCCTACGAAGACTGGCTCTTTGGCGTGGCTGCCGGTACGGAGATTCACAAAAAAGAAGAGGAGAATAAAAGAAAGAGAGATTGGTTGATCCGCACCAGCGTCGGCTATCAATTTCAATTCGGTGAAAAATATAGCATTACCCCGGCGTTCCACGTCGATTTTTCGGAGCATGAAACGCTTTTTATTTACGGTGTCTACATCGGGCTTGGTTTCTAAAAATTATTCCGGATAATGTGTATCAAGGGAGGTGATATAGTGTATATAACTGTGATTTTTCGCTTATTAGCGAACCACAACATGTTTTGTGACCAAAAAAGGAAGGAGACACTATGAAAGCAAAGCAACTCATAACGACGAGCCTTGCGTTTCTGATGGCGGTAACGGTGTGGGCGGCGGAGATGCCGACGGAGCCGCGCGGCGGGCAGCCGCCGAAGGGGGCGAAACCGTCAGTGAAGAACTTCACCGAGCAGGTAATGTATCAGCGCGCCTTTGAAGCGGTGGTCTGGTCGATGCCTGCCATGATCAAGTACGGTATGCGCCGGGCTTCGCTTGAGATCGGCGCGGGCGACAACGTCATCTGCGCCTGGTCTGCCGGCGCCAAGCCACTTCTTGAGACACTGACGCCCAACAACACGTCGCCCTACGTGACGTCGACCACGGACCTGCGCAAAGGACCGGTGGTGCTCGAGGTGCCGAAGGCGACGGACAAGGCCATCCTGTTCGGACAGGTCGCGGACGACTGGTTCGTCACCATTGCTGATATCGGCCCTATTGGCCTCGACAAGGGCAAGGGCAAGAAGATCCTGCTGCTCCCTCCAGGCTACAAAGGCAAGGTGCCAGGCGGCTACGCCGTGGTGAAGAGCCCGAGCTACATCCTGGACTTCGCCTTCCGTTCCATACCGCTGCCCAAGGGCACACCGGAGGACGCTTACGCGTTGTCCAAGCAGATCAAGATGTACTACCTGTCGGAACTGCCGAACCCGAAGCCGACGAGATTCGTGGACCCGCTCAACACGCAGTGGTCGACCCTGCCGCGTTACGATGAGCGCTGGTTTGAGGATCTCCACGCGATCATCAATGCCGGGCCCATTCGCGAGCGTGACAAAGTCATGATGGGGATGCTGAAGACGATCGGCATCGAGAAAGGCAAGCCTTACAACCCGGATGCGAAGACCAAGGAGATCTTCCGCCGGGCGGCGATCGATGCATACTACTACATGAGGGAGGGCTACATCGCCGGGGTGCCGGACGAGATGATGTGGGGGTCGAAGCGCACCTGGCGGGACGTCTTCTATACGGACCCCGACGGGGGCTTCAGTTGGGACACGGAGGGAATACTCGATTACGACAACCGGGCAAACCGCAACTGGTTCAACGTTATTTACCTCCCGGCCAAAGTGGCGGAGCGCCCTGCCACCATGTACGTCGATACTCCCGTGGACAAGGACGGCAACGTGTTCCAGGCCGGTAAGACATACAATCTGACCGTGCCCGAGGATGTGCCGGTCAACAAGTTCTGGTCGCTGACGGTTTACGATATGGCGACCTGGGCCTTCATCTACACGCCGGAAGAGCGACCGGGGCTCTCGTCCCGCGACCGGGACAAGATGAGGCTTAACGACGACGGCAGTGTCACGCTGTATATCGGGCCCAAGGCGCCCAAGGGATACGAGAACAACTGGCTCGAAACCATTCCCGGGAAAAGCTGGTTCGTAGCGCTGCGCTTATACGGCCCGCTGGAGCCATGGATCGAAAAAACCTGGCGGCCCAGCGAAATTGAATTAGTGGAGTAAGGGTTCTTTTGCAATTTGGAAGATGGGTGGGTTTTCTGCCTCTTTGCCTATATAATCCGCGCACTTATTAATTCGTAGGAGAGTATGGGAATGCATAATTTGGTCAAAATTCTGCTGACAGCTTGTTTGTTTTTAACGGCAGCCAGCGTGTTTGCACATGATGAACCGGAAGAAGAGGATGTCGTTAAACCCTGGGAAGGCAGCGGTGAATTGGGATTTGTCAACACAACCGGTAATACAGAAACAGTAGCATTGAATGCCAAGCTGAATTTCGTCAGGACGGGGAAGAAATGGCGCCACCGTTTCAGTGGTACGGCAATGACTACTTCCGAGGATGGAATCAAGGAAAATGAACGTTACACCATGGAGGTTCAGAGTGACCGCAAGCTTACTGAAAAAAGCTGGCTATTCGGTGCTTTTCGTTGGGATGCCGATAAATTTGGCTCCTATGACCCGCAAGTGTCGTTAACTGCTGGTTATGGTTACCAATTAATGAAAAGTGAGAAACACTCACTCAAAGGTGAAATCGGTGCGGGTTATCGCAAACTGGAAGAAACCTTCACGAATAATACAAGCAGCGAAGCTATCGCAAGGTTCCTGCTGGATGATTCCTGGCAGGTGTTCAAGTCAACCGCCTGGACCA
>JAIWEZ010000176.1:0-5385 GCA_048631945.1 Gammaproteobacteria bacterium
TCTTTTTAATGTCAGTTTGTCAATGTTTTCGCTTAATTTAGGGCTCGGTCAAAAATAACTTGGTAGAATTTGCGCCCGAATTTGCCGTAGATTTAATCGATCTGATTGAACAAAACCGCAGGAATAGCGAGCTATTTCGAGGACTTTTGCGAATGAAGATCGGTTAAAGATATGGTGAAGTCGGGATGCAAAAATGCCAAGTTATTTTTGACCGAGCCCTTATCGTCCATCTGAATCGGCCCTTTCTGGTTTTTAATATGTCCGTAGCTGAATTCAGGCTCTATCTTAACCACATGAACCTGAGCAATAACGGAGGGATCAGGCTGAAAACTTGAGAAATCCAGGCCTAATGATTATTAGATAGTTAAATACTAAGATTGCTATTTACAGTGATCTCTGATATCAGATTAATTCACAATGTGTTCCGATTTGTCCCCGTTCCTTAGGAGAGATGTCATGAATGAACTAAAAGCACGTATTATCGTTCTGATCTTGCCTTTCTTTCTTTTTGCATGTGCCTCTACGAGGCACGTAGAGAAGCTATTGCCACCCAAATTCGCCGGCATCACACTTACAAAAAGGGTCGATATTAAAGGCGACATATGCATTCCTTTGGAGCCCACCACTACGTTTAACACGCAAGATCGCGAGGTTATTGCTCACCTTAAGTTTGAAAACCTGTCAGGAAAACACAGATTGAAATGGGAGTGGTATGACCCGAGCGGCAATCTTTATTATTCTACAGGCGATTTTCCCTTTAAGACATCGAGTGGGAAGTATGTAAGAGAGGTAACCGCATGGCACAGGTTATCTATTCAAGGTGACAAGGCAGCCGAATATGCGGGTCAGTGGGAGGTAAAAATTTTTATAGATGATGAACTCCTGGAATCCAGGCTTTTTGTTCTAAAGGGTCCTATTGATGTAGCCATACTTCCCGAGACTTGGCAGAAGCCTTATCCCAAAGACTGGGGACTTGTAATAGGTATAGAGGACTATGCTGACTTGCCGGATGTGGAATATGCAAGAAGAGACGCCCTCATTGTAAAGGAATATTTTGTCAAGATTATGGGTGTGCCTGAAGAAAATATTATTTCTTTAATCGACAGCGACGCAACCAAGGCCAGGATAGAGGGGTATCTCAAGGAGTATATTCCGGCCAATGTTGGGAAGGATACGACCCTCTATGTATACTTCGCCGGTCACGGTGTTCCTGATATGAAAAAAGGTGATCCCTATCTGGTTCCGTACGATGGCGACACACGCTTTATCGCACAGACGGGATATAAACTGAAAGACCTCTATCAAGACCTGGACAATCTCAACATACAGAGAGTCTACGTGTTTCTTGATTCCTGCTTTAGTGGTGTTGCATCAAGAGCTGCCGAGATGCTTACAAAGGGCGCCAGACCAGCCCTTATCCATGCGGAGGATGTGCATCTTGATTCTGATGAGGTCGTTTCTATAAGTGCGGCAACAGCAGAGCAGACAAGCAATTCCTATCCCGAGGCAAAACATGGGCTTTTTACGTATTTCTTGCTAAGGGCGCTAAAGGGCGAAGCTGATGCAGATGATGATCGCTGGATTAGTGTGAAAGAGATCTTCGAGTATGTGGAAAATCATGTCGTCAGGGTGTCGCGCAAGATGGGAACGGAACAAACCCCTACCATCACTCCTTCTTTGGACACGCTCAAGGATATAGGGGTCAGCAGGGTGCTGAGATAAGTATGAAATGGCAAACGGGAAATCTTATGATCTCACGTGTTCTGTCGATTTTTGTCCTCCAGTACGCCATTCTGGTACAGACTCTCCCTGCCCAGGATATCCAATGGGTTACAGTGGAAGGCATAGCTCTGATGGAAGATACGAGCAAGGAAGAGGCCAGAAATCATGCCATTAAAGATGCCATGCATAAGGCTGTGGAACAGGTTGTGGTGAGCAATATCTCAATAGAAACGCTCCTTGTTAACTTGAGGCTTTCAGGCAGCATAGACGGAGTCATACCCTACGGCAGGGTCGTTGATAAAGAGATAATAGAGGAAGGCGTGGAGCCGATTCTTAAGAAAGGACAAGCCGTGCCCTCCTTGAAATACAGGGTCATGATGAAGGCAGGGGTAGCTGAGGAGACAACAGGTGCAGACCCGCATTTCAGACTCAATGCCTCCTTGAACCGGTCCAGCTTCAACGACGGTGATGAGATGTTGATAAGTATCAAGCCGACAAAGGATTGCTATGTTTCAGTCTTTATCATATTAGAAGACGAAAAGGTCCTGAGGCTGATACCAAGTCAGCTCAAAGAGGATAATTTCCTGAAGGCCAATCAAACCTTTTCCTTCCCTGACGAGGACGACAAAACAAGTGGGATAAAACTTAGGGTCCACACGCCCGAGGAAAAGGATGCTGTTACGGAGACAATCTATATATTGGCCCTCGAACAACCTCTTAAATCCAATGCTGCCGGATTCCAGGAAGGCATTTATGGCATATACAATGGCGAGACAGCATTTATGAGAGACTTGATTAAGGAAATTATTGCCATTCCCCTTGGCAAAAGAGCAGAGAAGTTGATGCAGTATCAAATCAGGAAATAGAACGGAGGTGTGAAATGAATTTTCTTAGAAGAATACTTGCAATAGTATTGATCCTTTCAGTTCTTGGCCTCCATTTTCCAAAGATAACCCTTGCCGGGCCGGGCAGCTTGTTCGCCAAGGCAGTCGGCATAACAGAACACCTCCCTGAGATTCTCGCACCGCCGGAGGAAGAAATACCGGTGGAAGAAGTAAAAAAAGGAAAAAGAAGAACGTGGCTTTGGGTACTTGGAGGTGCGGTACTCGTCGGCATTATCGCTGCTGCTGCCGGTGGTGGCGGCGGAGGTGGAAGCAGCGATCCCGTGAACACCGGGGACATAACGGTCAGTTGGTAAGGGAAGGTGAAAATGTCAGTGTCGGTCCGTCTGGATCTGAGGCTGCTTGAATAACGCAAACTACCAAAGGAAAGTAAGATGAAACACCTAAATACCAGGACGCAATTTGGCTTTTCTATTTTGCCTTTTGCTCTTTGCCTTTTTCTTATTCTGTTTTCTGCCTGTGATGGCGGCTCTGGTACGTCCGATGAGGCTTCTTCTGGTACCGATGAGGCTTCCTCTGATACCGGCTCAATTGCCTTTAGTCTTGTGTGGGAGGAGGCTGCAAGTAACAAAAGTGGAGTGCTCCAGGCCGCACAGTTCTCAAGTAGCGACGTGTGTGTGGACTATGGGATAGAGACAATAAGCGCTGTGGTTTACAACTCTTCCGACACAGAAGTCAAGTCAAGAAGCTGGTCTTGCTCTGACCATCAAGGCACAATCCCCGGCGTGCCCACTGGGTCCGGTATGTACCTTATTGTTGAAGGGACCGTCGCGGGCAACGTTGATTGGCAGGGGCAGACAACGACCTTTACAGTTTCTGCCGGGCAGACCACAGACGCGGGAACAGTAACCATGAACTATATCGATAAGACCCCGCCTGATGTTACCGCTACAAGTCCCGCTGACGGGGCCACGGGTGTTGCCTTAGATGCCGTTATAACGGCGATTTTCAGTGAGAACATGGTCTCGGCTTCTATAAACACGTCCAGCTTTACTCTCGAGACCGGCACAACCACAATAGAAGGGTCTGTAAATTACATCTCCTCTACTCGGACCGCCACATTCACCCCGGCTAACGACTTGTCCTCATCTACAACCTATACCGTCACAATAACCACGGACGTGGAGGACTTGGCTGGCAATCAGATGACAGACAATTACACATGGAGTTTTACTACTTATATGCTAGACACCATACCGCCGACAGCAGGCTCCCCCAATCCCCCAGACGGTGCGACTGACGTCGCAGTCAACTCTGTCGTCACGGCCACATTCAGCGAGCCCGTGGATCCGGCTTCTGTGAACTCATCTTCGTTTACCCTGATGGCCGGGACAACCACAGTAAGCGGGTCTGTAACATACAACTCCTCCACTCTGACCGCCACCTTTACCCCGGAGAGCAACCTCTCCTACTCCACAGCATATACCGCAACCATAACCACGGACGTGCAGGATCGGGCCGGCAACCAGATGGAACAAGATTACACCTGGAGTTTCACCACCGCTCCACTCATTGTCTGGTTTGTGGACGGAGATTTGACAACCTCAGGAGATGGTAAGAACTGGTCAACGGCCTTTAAGACCATTCAAGAAGCGATAGATGCTGCTTTTGGAGGCGACGAGAGCTGGATCAAGCAAGGGAGTTACAACCTCTCTGACCAGATTGAAGTAAACAAGTCCGTTGCCATTTACGCTGGCTTTGACGGTACAGAGTCCCAGAGAGACCAGAGGGACTGGCAGATCAATGTCACCACGGTTGATGGGAAAAACGCTGTGAGGTGCTTTAATGTTTCTGCCGATGCAACCATAGATGGGTTTACCATCACCGGGGGTTATAACAGTTCCGGTGCCGGAATGTACAACCACACTAACACCGCTCCCATTATTACAAACTGTAGCTTTTTGGAGAACCAGGCAGATTACGGCGGCGGGATGTTCAATAATAATGATGCTTCGCCGACGGTGACCAACTGCACATTCCAGAACAACTCAGCCACAGCCTCCGGCGGAGGGATGTACAATAGTACCGCAAAACCAATGGTTACCAACTGCACATTCAATGGCAATTCCGCAAAGGGCGGCGGGGGAATGTACCACACAGGCGAATCCTCACCGAAGCTTACCAGCTGTATCATCACTGGCAACATAGCCACTGAAGGGGGGGGCGGGATGGTTTGCTACAGGCACGCCTTACCCACTATCACCAACTGTACCATCACCGGCAATGAAGCACCCGCCGGCGGCGGGATTTTGTGCGCGGACTACGCCAAGCCCACTATCATCAACTGTACCATCACTGACAATTTTGCCAATGACAACGGGGGAGGAATTCTATGCCACGGTTATCCCTCCTCACCTACTATCACCAACTGCATTCTCTGGGGTAACACGCCTGACAACATGCTTTGCAGCACTGCCATTGTTGCCTACTGCGACATTGGCCAGGACGGGTATGAAGGAATTGAAGGCAATATCCGTGAGGATCCCCTCTTTGTTGACCCGACAAACAACTACTTTCACATCCAGCAACACTCCCCTTGCTTAGATGCTGGAACAAACGAGGCACCCGATCTCCCTGATACAGACCTCGAAGGCGATCCTCGGATTATCGACGGCGACTTTGATGGGACTGCAACGGTAGATATGGGTGCTGATGAAAGATTTCCAAATGTGTTTGTGAACGGAAATCTGAGCACTTCCGGGCATGGTCTAAGCTGGGAAACTGCCTTCAAAACCATTCAGGAAGCCATAGAGGATGATGC
>JAIWEZ010000177.1:0-5328 GCA_048631945.1 Gammaproteobacteria bacterium
AGCCTGAACCCATCCGACAACCTTCTGCAGAAACCCTCTGCGCACCGGGAAGTATTTTTGCAGCCCTTCCACCCTTAGCACAATGTTATGCGATTGCGGATTGCGGATTGCGGATTGGGCATAAGTCTCACCCCGATTTCTGTCTACTCAACTGCTTGACCAATTCTCATCAATGTCATTAACTTAAGGGCTATGGCCATTGAAAGTCCCCCTTTAAAAAAGGGGGACCCGCCTGCCAACGCCTCGCTCGCAGGGGAGCTACAATGCCGGCATACACGGCAATGGCGGGCAGGTTTAGGGGGATTGTTCAAGTAACCGCACAGGTCCAAATATTTTGACAAAGAAGCTCCAATAGTTTGGAGCTATTGAGAATTATCTGCCTGCGGTTAGGGCATGATTCTTGCTAGTTAAGAAGAGGCGGAGTTGAGTATACGTACATAAAATGAACGCGATCATTGTCAGTGATTTACATATAGGATGTCGATACTTTTTATATCAGGACTTCGAGCGCTTTCTCGGCAATATTTCTGAAGATCATGAACTTATCCTGAATGGAGACATCATCGACAAGCCTTATGCGAAATTGGAGCCGCCACATCAGCGGATCCTGGACCTTATTGAGCAGATCTCTTACCGCCAGAGGGTCGTTTGGGTGCAAGGGAATCATGACAACGGCTATCTCCCAAGAGGGTTCGGGAAAGTACATTTTAAGCGCCTCCACACCATAGAACATAGACTCTTAATCGCCCATGGGGATGATTTCGATGAGATTATGCCCAGGAACCAAGCATTCCTAAAGGCCTTCAAGCAGATGCACGATTTGAGGGTGAAGCTGGGGGCAAAACCAGTGCACGTGGCCCATTACGCCAAGAGATGGGAGACCTTCTACAGGGTGCTGCGTAACAATGTGATGATGAACGCCGTGAAATGTGCCATGGAAAATGGGTATGAAGCGGTCACTTGTGGCCACACTCACTACCCAGAGGTTACGCAATTTAATGGTGTCACGTACATCAACACTGGCGCCTGGACTGAGTTTCCCGCCTTTTACCTTCTTGTGACCCCCGAAGAGATGACTCTAAAGATGGTTGGCGATGAATTCTAAACCATCACGCCAAGTCTATTGCGGCGTTCTTTCACCTGTTTCCACGATCCCGCTGTCCAAAGACTCCTGCAAGAGACGGATGTGGCTGTTTTCTTCTTCAATGATCGCGTCCAAGTGATCCAGTGTCTCCTTTTCTTCTATAAAGGGGCGCATCATTTCGTAAAATAGCACCGTGTCCCTCTCAAATTCAATGGATAACGTAAGCAGGTCCTTAATCTGCTCTATTTTGGAAAAATCGGCATCCTTGAGTGAAAAGGTCTCGTTTCCCAGGGCGCCGAGTAAAATGCTCTTACCGATTTCAGCTAGCCGGGGATCATCGGTAGTCTTCCTAACCTTCTGCTTTAACTCGGAGAACCATTTGGCATGCTTGACCTCATCATCGGCCAACCATTGAAGAAGCGAAACGAGTGACGGATTTGAAATTTTTTCCGCAGCGTTTCGATAGACTTTTTCTCCGCTTTCCTCTATCTGGATAGCCAGATCAATAATTTCTTGAATTGCAAACATCTCATCACCCCTTTCCTGAAGTTCACAAATAAACAAGATTTATTGACGTTTAGTCAACCGTATATCAAAAGATATTGTCTTTGTTCAACTCAAATAGTACGTGATCGATTCTCATCCTACACTCTTTAGACGGCAGGAGGTCAGATGGAGCCGGATCAAGCCAATATATTGAAATGTTGACAGATAGCCTCAAAGATCGGCCGCTTCCTTTTGGTCGCTTGAGCCCACAGGGTACTGAGATCATGTCTTTTTTCTTGACGATTTTTTCTGGAACGCCTATTTATGTGGTAAAATTAGACGTTGCGGTTTTAAACGTTGGGCAGGATATATAGTGCCATGACATTGGGTAACGCCGGAAAAAAGAAGCTTAGTATAGGCATTGTGGGCGGGGGAAAACGGTGTGAGACGATCCTTGAGATGTTCCAGCGTCAGACGCCCCCCAAGGTGAATGCTTCGGTAGTCATCGTGGCCGACCCAAATTCTAAGTCTCCCGGGTTTCAGTTTGCCCGCGAGTTGGGCATTGAGACAACGACCGAGCTGGAAGCCCTCGCCGAGCGACAAGACCTTGACTTTATACTCGATCTCGCCGGCTCCAAGGACGCTTTGATCCGTTTATTGGTAAGGAAAGGCTCCAGGGTTCCGGTGCTTGATGCAGTCAGTTCCAATCTCTTTTATGACGTTTTCAACATTCAAAAAGAATTGATTTATACGCGGAGATCTCTGAGACAAACCAAGGCATTCTTGGAGCGTGTCATCAATAGTATCCAGGAGGAGATCCTTGTGATCGATACGGAATTCAAGATTGTGGATGCCAATGATGCAGCTATAAAGGCCGCCGGACTCTCAAAAGAACAGGTCGTCGGCAAATACTGCTATCAGGTTTCTCACCAGTCTGAAATACCGTGCAATTCCAAGGATCACCCCTGTCCCATGCAGGACGTTCTCAGTACCGGCACCCATTCTCAAGTGATTCACAAACACTACAAGTCTGACGGAGAGGTCAGATACTATGAGCTCATTCATTATCCCTTAAAAGACGAAAACGGTAAGGTGGCACAGGTCATTGAAATAGGCCGCGATATATCAGACGAATTGGAAAAACGGGTGGCCAGGCGGGCCAAGGAACTCAAAGAGGACTATGCGAGGCTGGTTCAGGAAGACAGGATGATCTCTTTGGGAAAACTCATGTCAAGCGTAGTTCATGAGATTAACAACCCACTTTCCGGAATCATCAGCCTGAGCAAATTGGTACTGCGCAACCTCGAAGAAGAGGCGACAGATGAAAAGTCCCTGGAAACCATGAAACAGCACCTAAGCCTGGTGGTCTCGGAGACAAGTCGCACCAGCAAGATTGTTTCTAACCTCCTTTCCTTTTCCCGGCAGGTTAAAGTGGAAGTGCAGGACGTCGACGTGAACGAGGTCATCCACCGGGTATTCAGTATTGTAGGTCACAAGGCCAAGCTCCAAAATATTCCGGTTCACTTTGAGCTGGATGAAGCACTGCCCGCGGTTAAGGGAAATTCTGCGCAGCTCGAGCAGTCGATCATGAATATTGTCTTTAACGCTATTGAGTCCATGCCTGACGGCGGCAACCTGACCATTTCCACACGTCGCGATGACACCGAGAAGCATGAAGTAGTGGTTGAGGTCCAAGACACCGGGCCCGGGATCTCGCAGAAGAACCTTCCCTATATCTTTGAGCCTTTTTTCTCCACCAAAGGGGAGGCCAAGGGGGTTGGGCTGGGGCTTTCGGTGGTTTACGGAATCATACGGGATCATCAGGGGAACATTACGGTGAAAAGCGAGGTGGGAAATGGGGCCTGTTTTACTATCAGGTTGCCGGCATATGAGCCCGAAGCGAGGGATTAAGTCCGGACTTGCTGCACATCTAATGATTTGTATGTGAAGAAAGCATGAGACCAGAATTGAACATCATGGTGGTGGACGATGAGCTCATTGTCCGTGAATCTTTGAAGGGCTGGCTTGAAAAGTTTGGCTATGGAGTCGATACTGCCGAAGATGCCCTGGACGCCTTAGAAAAGCTTGAGAGGGAGAGCTACGATGTCCTCCTTGTGGATATTAAGATGCCGGGCATGGACGGACTTGAACTCCTTAAGAAGGTTAAAGAGGATCAGCCGGATGTAATCGTGGTTATGATCACGGCCCACGGTTCCATTGAGTCGGCCATTGAGGCCATGAAAGAAGGTGCCAGTGACTATCTCATGAAACCTTTTGATCCGGAGGCCCTTGAACTCTTAATCGAGAAACTCGTTCAGACCAAGAAACTTGTAGAGCAAAACAAGTGGCTAAGAGAATCCTATGAAGGCAAATCCCGGTTCCAAGACCTCATTGGGCAGTCCGGAGCCATGCAAAAGTTGTTTGAACTTATCCAGGACGTGGCCCCAAGTGATACCCCCGTGCTTATCGTTGGTGAGACCGGCACGGGAAAGGAGTTGGTCGCAAAGGCTCTCCACGCATTGAGCCCGCGCCGTTATGCCCCTTTTATGCCCGTGAACTGTGGCGCTTTTACAGAGACCCTGCTCGAAAGCACCCTGTTTGGTCACGAGAAGGGGGCTTTCACGGGTGCCCACCATATGCAAAAGGGTCGCCTTGAGATGGCCGATGGAGGCACACTATTCCTGGATGAGGTGGCTGAAATCAGCCCGAAGATGCAGGTGGATCTCTTGAGGGTGCTCGAAGAAAAGAAGTTCTACCGGCTGGGGAATCCCAAGCCCATGACCGTCGATTTTAGGCTCGTCTCGGCCACCCATCGTGATCTTGAAGAGGCTGTTCAGGACAGGGCCTTTCGGCAGGACTTTTACTATAGGATCAATGTGATCACGATCACGGTGCCCCCCCTGAGGGAGAGGAAGGAGGACGTGGAGCTTCTGGCCTACCACTTTCTTGGGAGATACAACCAGGAATTGAACAAGAATATTGATGGAATCAGCAAGGAGGCCCTGGATATTCTGACCAGTTACGAGTGGCCCGGCAACGTAAGGGAGCTTGAAAACGTGATCGAGCGTGCTGTCGTGATTGGTAAAAAGCGAAAAATCACCCCTTCGGACCTCCCTTTTCAAGGTGTGAGTATTCCCCGGAAACCCGCGGCTGGATCTCTTGAAAAGGCAGAAAAGGGCCACATATCAGAGATGCTCGGGGCCTGCGGGTGGAATATTGCCCGCACTGCCAGCTTGTTGGGCATCAACCGCACCACGCTCTACAAGAAAATCAAGAAATACGGGCTCAAGCAGCCAGCCTCTTAAAGGGATGAACCAAACAGAAAAGGGATTCATCACGAAAGCACGAAAGTACGAAAACACGAAATTAAATGAGCTCAAATGTCAAAGTGTCCGCCGCAGATCAAATCAAATCCCAACCACCAATGGCAAAACCTTATCCAAACCGGGCAGTGGTCGCAAACATCTTGTGATTTGAGTTCGTTCCTCCTTTCATGTTTTCGTGGCTATCTTTAGAATCTCTGGAAACTGTCTTCCTTTTCCAGCCTATATGACATCCGAAAAGAAGATCATAGCTGTCCAGCCCCTTGGTGATGTTAGAGCGGATGTACTTGAAGTAATTGCTGCAAACCTTCAAGCCTTTTTTCAAATCCGAACCAAAGTTTTCTCGTACCAGCCCATCCCCGATGGGGCGTATAACGCTCATCGCGGCCAATACAACTGTTACCCCATCCTGAAATTCCTGGGCACATTGAAGCC
>JAIWEZ010000178.1:0-5324 GCA_048631945.1 Gammaproteobacteria bacterium
CAGATTACCCGCATCCATTTTTGCTATCTATCCGAAATAACTGTATTTTGCAGCTTTGGCAACGGACAACTAACAACAATCAACGGACACTACCCGATATTCGAATTTCGGATTTATAATATCGCCTATGCGGGTACTGCGCAATCTCGGAAATTATGCATGTTATTTCCGGGACGCGACACTAGATGGGGTTTTGAAATGGCTTCTAGGGAAAATTTGACAATATCGTTATGGTATAATAAATTATATTTAATGTTTTGGGGGCAAAAGTCCGAAACGAAGGAAGTAGCCTGTTAATATGGCCCTGGACCGACGCAACCTGCCACAAACTATATGGGGTGTGGCTTTAATTGCAATGGGAGTTCTCCTTTGCTTCAGAGAACCATATGCCATTCGCTCATCGCTGGGATCTACCTTCTTGAACTTTGCGCGATACTTTATTGCTGTGTTCCTGATAGCCGGCGGGGCCAAGAAATTATACAGGTTGTATTTTTTGGGGGACAAAGAACCCCCCTCATAGGATTGGGGATTGCGGAATGCGGATTTCGGACACGAAGTGCATTTTTTGAAGCCGGTCAGGCGCAACCTTGCGCTAATGGGGAATAATGAAGGCAAAACACGGGCACGGACACGGGCCACTGACACGGATTGCATGGAGGCTTGACCTATCATGGTCGCAGTAGAGATGTCACAAATGCAGGCAACTGCCAACAAAGCCGCAAAGGGACTTGCTGCAGAGCAAAACTTGAGCCACGGGGATAGGCTCTTGGACATTACAAACCGTATCCACTCTGCAAAGGACATAGATGAAATTCTAATAGATCTTACGGATGACATTATCAAGTTGTTTGAAGCTAAGCAGCTCACGGTTTACTCAGTGGATGGAATCAAGAAGGAGTTGGTGTCCAGGATCAAATCAGAAGGTGGGCTCAGGGAGATACGTGTGCCCATCGCCACTGACAGTCTTGCAGGTTATGCGGCATTCGTGGGAAAGCTGATTAACATCAAAAACGTGTACGATGATAAGGAATTGGCCGCTATCGATCCGAACTTGGGGTTCGATAGTACTTGGGACGAAGATAGTGGGTTTCGAACGCGACAGGTTCTGGTGGCGCCTATAAATTTCCAGAAGTATCTAATGGGTGTCGTTCAGGTTATCAATTGCAAGAATGGGGTCTTTACCGAGCAAGACGAAGCCGCGGTTCAGGAGCTGGCCACGACGCTCGGGATTGCAATCTACAATCAAAAGAGGATGGCAAAGGCCCGTCCGGGCAAGTTTGACTATTTGGTGGAAAACGGACTCTTGACTCAGAAGGAACTCGACCAGGCAGTACTAGATGCTCGGAGCACCAGGCAAGACATCGAATCGTTCCTCATGCAGACTTATAAATTCTCCAAAAAAGAGATTGGGAGCGCCCTGAGCCAATATTATAAAACGCCCTTTGTGGAGTATAACGAGCGCATTATGATTCCTGGTGACCTCTTAACCGGTCTGAAGGTCTCGTTTCTGAAGAACAATGTCTGGGTCCCCATCGAAAGAACGAAAGATGACAAGATTGCTATTGCCATTGACAATCCTTTTGACCTTCAAAAAATAGATATGATCAAGCCCCTCTTTTCGGGTGCGGATTTTGAGTTCCGTCCGGCCTTGAAGGAAGATATCCTCAAATATATCCATCTGTTTTTCGAGGAGATAGAAAAAAAGCAGAGCTCTATTGATGAAATCATTGGGCAGTTGGAGGTGGAGGAGGAGGAGATTCACGAGGCGGAAAAGGGTGTGGGAGAAGATGACAGCGCCGTTGTTCAACTGGTCAACAAGATAATCCTGGATGCCTACGAACGGAATGCCTCAGATATTCACGTCGAACCTTACCCTGGAAAGAAGAATACCGAGGTTCGGTTCAGAGTTGACGGGGCGTGCTACCTTTACCAGACCGTTCCTTACAATTACCGTGCCGCACTTGTCTCCCGCATCAAGATTATGTCCGACCTGGACATTGCTGAACGCCGCAAGCCCCAGGACGGCAAGATAAAGTTCAAGAAGTACGGCGGCAAAGACATTGAGCTCCGCGTGGCAACTGTGCCAACCGCAGGCGGCTTGGAAGACGTGGTGATGCGTATTTTGGCGGCAGGCGTGCCATTACCGCTTGATAAGATGGGATTTTCAAAAAAGAACTACGAAAACTTCTTGAGCATCATTACCCAACCGTACGGGATTATCTTTGTGTGCGGGCCTACCGGCTCCGGGAAAACCACAACCCTGCATTCCGCCCTCGGTTACATTAACAAGCCTGACATTAAGATATGGACGGCCGAAGACCCCGTGGAGATCACCCAGGTAGGTCTGCGGCAGGTTCAGGTCCAGCACAAGATAGGTTTTGATTTTGCCACAGCCATGCGATCATTCTTGAGAGCGGACCCGGACGTCGTTATGGTAGGTGAGATGCGCGACAGAGAAACCACGCATATCGGTATCGAGGCCTCACTGACCGGACACTTGGTCTTCTCCACGCTGCATACCAACAGCGCCCCTGAAAGCATCACACGGCTGCTGGATATGGGCATGGACCCTTTCAATTTTGCAGATGCAATACTCTGTATCCTTGCCCAGCGCTTGGTTCGTACCCTTTGCAAAAGCTGCAAAAAAAGCTACAAACCCACACAAGAGGAATATGATGAGTTGGTTCGGGAATACGGCCCGGAGGATTTCGAAAAATTAAACATCCCCTTTTCAAAGGATCTCAGGCTGTACAAGACTACGGGTTGCAATAAATGCAACAATACGGGATATCGGGGTCGTATGGGTATTCATGAACTCTTGATGGGAACCGATGAGCAGAAAAAGCTGGTCCAGCTAAAGGCTAAGATGGAAGACGTTCGGGGTCAGGCCATCAAGGACGGAATGACGACCCTGAAGCAGGACGGCATTGAGAAGGTCTTTGGCGGCTACACTGATCTGTTACAGGTAAGGAAGGTATGTATTAGGTAAGAAAGCTGATAGCTCAAAGCTGATAGCTGATAGCTGATAGCAAAACAAAATATAAAGAAGCATGTCCCTTTCCTGCTTGCAGCCTTGAGCTTTGAGCTTTGAGCTTGTTTTCATATGTCCGCCTTTAAACTAACCTCGGGCTTTACGCCCAAAGGCGACCAGCCAGGGGCCATTGAAGAGTTAAGCCGGGGGGTTGGCAACGGCCTCCGCCATCAGGTACTTCTGGGTGTGACCGGTTCGGGCAAGACCTTTACGATGGCCCACGTGATCGCCCGGGTTAACAAACCCACCCTTGTGATTGCTCCTAACAAGACCTTGGCAGCCCAGCTCTACGAGGAGTTCAAAACATTATTTCCTGACAATGCGGTAGAATATTTTGTCAGCTACTATGACTACTACCAGCCTGAAGCCTACCTTCCGGTCACCGATACCTACATTGAAAAAGATGCCTCGATCAATGAAATGATCGATAGATTGCGCCATTCGGCCACCAGGTCTGTACTGGCCCGTCGCGATGTTATTGTAGTGGCGAGCGTATCGTGCATCTTTGGTCTGGGTGCCCCGGAAGACTACCTGGAAATGTGCCTTGAAATCGAGCCGGGCAAGGACTTTGTGCGGGACGTGATGCTGAGACGACTGGTAGCCATGCACTATACCCGCAACGACTATGATTTTCACCGCGATACCTTCCGGGTCAGGGGAGACAGGGTAGAGATCTTCCCGGCCTATGAGGACAACAAGGCCATCCGTGTGGAGTTTTTTGGAGACACCATCGAGCGCATCTATGAAATCAATCCTTTATTGGGAAAGGTGATGAGGCGCCTTAAGCGGGTGATTATCTATCCGGCCAGCCATTACGTAACTTCAAGGGTCACCTTGAATAATGCCATTAAGTCTATAAAAGAAGAACTCAAGGAACGCATCCAATACTTTAGAGATGCCAAGAAATTGATTGAGGCCCAGCGGATTGAGGAGCGCACCGATTTCGACCTCGAGATGATGCGGGAGATCGGCTATTGTCACGGGATCGAAAACTACTCGCGCCATCTGACCGGCAGAAAACCAGGGGAGGCGCCCCCGACCTTGATCGATTATTTCCCGGAGGATTTTCTCCTATTTATTGATGAAAGTCACATTGCGATCCCCCAGTTACGAGGCATGTATTACGGGGATCGATCCCGAAAGACAAACTTAGCCGAGTATGGATTCAGGCTCCCTTCGGCCCTGGACAACAGGCCCCTCACCTTTGAGGAGTTTACAAAAAAGGTATCCCGGCTGACCTATGTGTCGGCCACACCGGGCGACCACGAAATCGAGATGGCCGAAGGGCGGGTCGTGGAGCAGGTCATACGTCCCACAGGGCTCATCGATCCCATGGTCACTGTCAAGCCTGCTGAAGACCAGGTGGACGACCTCCTTGAAGAGATCAGGGTCCGCGAAGAACGCAAAGAGCGGGTGCTTGTAACCACCCTGACCAAACGAATGGCAGAGGATCTCACCGATTACTACGGGGGTCTGGGGGTTAAGGTCCGTTACCTTCATTCTGATATAAAGACCATGGAACGGGTTGAAATCATACGCGAACTTCGTCTGGGAACCTTTGACGTGCTGATCGGGATCAACCTGCTCAGGGAGGGCCTTGATCTGCCCGAGGTCAGCTTAGTGGCCATCCTGGATGCTGATAAAGAGGGCTTTCTACGCTCGGAGCGATCCCTGATTCAGACCTGCGGCCGAGCAGCCAGGAATGTCTTAGGCACGGTGATCTTTTACGCAGATCATGTGACACGTTCTATGCAGAGGGCACTTGATGAGACGAATCGGCGGCGAAAGCTTCAGGAGACATATAACAAGAGACACGGCATTACTCCCGAGACAATACAAAAAGAGATTACTAACATCCTCACCTCTGTCTATGAAGCAGACTACGTCACAGTACCAATTGTCTCAGAATCCTCAGTAGAATACAAATCTCTCGATGATCTGCAAAAGATTATCAGGAAGCTTGAAGCAGAGATGAACAATGCAGTCAAGGAGCTGGCCTTTGAAAGGGCCGCGGACCTGAGGGACCAGATCAAAGAGTTGCGAGCACTAGATATGGACCTGAGATAAAAGTCGACTCTGATGTGTAATATTTACCCACTTTTTACACCGTGTTTTTCTCAAAACTGTTACATTTCGTTACAGTTGGGGGTCAAAAGCTGTCGTCGCCGGCGCAAATGCGTTCTTACTCCCGGTAATCCTTGACAAAAGCCACACGTTTCTGATATATATAAAATTGTTACCAATGAGGCTTTGCCTGTGCTCCATTAACCCAATTTAGATAGGGGACTAAATG
>JAIWEZ010000179.1:0-5320 GCA_048631945.1 Gammaproteobacteria bacterium
ACAATGTTCAAAATTCGAATACAAAATGACCAAAACATCGCACTTCATTGTCAGTAAGTAGCTGAAATGTCAAAATATGCTTGTGTTTTTGAATTTGGTGCTTTGGTCATTGGGATTTGTTTCGGATTTCGTGCTTCGAATTTCGAATTTATCAAAAATCGATCCGGCGACAATCTCTATGATTTCACGGGACTACCTTCGAGAATGACGGAGCTCTGCCGGCCTTGTGGAGATCGTTGACAACGGGCAAACGGTGGTTTAGACTTATTATTGGTTGCAACATCAAGAACAATATAGTCCTAAGACAAGAGGCGATTCAAAATGGATTCACAAACTTGCGAAACGATTACCATCGGTTCAACGGAAATAATGCTGGCCCACCCCGCTGAACTGCCGCTGAAATGGGTGGGTCAGAAAGAACTGATCAAGCAGTTGCTGGCCGCATGGATGGTCATTGACGATAAGGATGTCCCCTTCAACCCCCGGCTTATCGGCAAGCCTGGCGTGGGCAAGACGACCCTGGGGTACGCTGCAGCCAGGCGATTAAACAGGAAGATCTATCTGTTTCAGGCCACCATGGACACTCGCCCCGAGGATCTGATCATCACCCCCGTGATGGGTGCTGACGGTCAGGTCAAGTACGCTGCCAGTTCTCTGGTCACAGCCATGATACGCGGCGGGGTGTGCATCCTGGACGAAGGAAACCGGATGAGTGAAAGATCCTGGGCCTCTCTGGCACCGCTCCTGGACGATCGTCGATATGTCGAGTCTGTTATTACAGGCTTGACCATCCCGGCTGATCCCAATTTCAGGTTTGTCGTAACGATTAACGAAGACGCTTCTACCTACGAGATCCCCGAGTATATCCATTCCAGACTTCAACCCCAGATCTTCATCGATTTTCCGGATAAGGATGATGAACTATTAATTCTGAAAGAAAACCTTCCTTTTGCCGATGAGGATATCCTGAACTACGTGGTAGATTTTCTCCAGCGGGCCCACACGGCCGATGAGGTCTATTCCGTTCGGGACGGGATCAACATGGCCAGATATGCCATGAAGATGATGCACGGTACGAGAACAGCCAAGAAGGAGGCCATCCACCGCGCCATCCTGACTGTGCTCGGCGACGAGGGTCTGCGGTACGAACAATAGAAATGACCAGTGACCATCTATACTTCGCACGGCCATGAATGGCATTTTTAGAAATTCCGTGTTGTATCGAGTTTGGGCTGTTGTTCAAACAAATTCGAAATCCGAATACCCGCCTGCCAACGCCACGTACGGCATGCATCTTATATGCTAGCATCTCTGGCAATGGCGGGCAGGTCGAAATCCGAAACAAATCCGAATTTTCAAATCTCCTAATGTTTCAAACTACAGTGCGGCCAATTTGAATCTGTTTTGAATTTCGTATTTTGGTAATTTGATATTGTTTCGTATTTCGTGCTTCGTATTTCGAATTTGGTCCGCGGCGGATGCACGGTAATTCCCAAGAATCAAAAATCTCCTATTATGACCGCTCAAAGCATACAACCCTTCGGACCCATCCATCCAGTCCCAGTCGTCCACTTCAGCGTAGAATTTGCAGATGCGGTCCGGCACTTGTTTCAACGTGTCAGGCCGGACGCCGTGGCCGTTGAACTTCCCAACTCCCTTTTGGATGTAGTCCAAAAAGGCGTACGGCGACTCCCCGAGGTCTCGGTCGTGCTCTACCAGAATAACGCGGGAGAGACCATCTATCTGCCGATTGAACCAACAGATCCTGTCGTAGAAGCCATCCGATCCGGCCTTGAGGCTGATGTGCCTGTCCACTTTGTGGATCCGGACCTTGATGCGTATCCTTCCTATCGCGATTTTGTCCCGGACACCTATGCCGCCTACCGTTTGGGAATCGAGGCCTACTTTGACATCTATTCAAGGGAGGTCCTTCCCGTCCTTAAGAAAGGTCCGGCAGATGTGAGGCGTGAAACCGGCATGGCCTACCGTCTGCAAAAGCTTGCGGCCAAATATACCAAGATACTCTTTGTCTGTGGATTGACTCATCTTGAGGGTGTAAAGGCAGCGTTTTTTCGTCCGCAGGCCGAGCCCCTTGAAAGGACAAAACGTACCGGAGTAAGCCTTTTTAATCTCCACCCGGACGATTTGCCTGAGGTCATGACCGAATACCCCTTTTTGTCGGCCTTATATGAATACCGAAGGCACAAGCTGCCCCCAAAACCCGAGTTGTCTAAGTTTACTGTTCGAAAAAAGATGGGTGTCCTAACCCTAATGAACGGCGGCAAGGACACATGTTCTGAAGAGGAGGCATTAGATGCCTCTATACGCTGGAGCGTACATCACATGAAGCCGGGAGCGGTAGACCGTCAGATGGTCAGCTACCGCCTCTTTCAGCAGGCAGCCCGGCACTATCGTCAGGATACGGGCGAAGACGTCTATCGCTGGCAGAAGCGTGCTTTCTTCCGTTTTTCAAGAAATTGCGCACTTCTGGAAAACCGGCTCCTGCCTGATTTTTATCAACTCCTTATCTCAGCCCGAGGATGTGTGGACGATAACTTTTGCTACGCCTTCTGGCGATTGGGGGCCTTTTATCCTTGGCAAAAGTCCCAGGCTTCCATTGCCACTATCCGCATCAGCGGGGAGATGCTATGGCTGGGGACTCGAAAGATTCGTATCCGCAGGAGACTCCCCAGAATAAAACGCCGTCCGGTTTATATCCCCAAAAAGCGCCGAATGAAGGAACGGAGACCGGGTGAGTGGCTCGAGGGTTTTTCCGACCCATACATTTGTTCATATCCGCCCGAGGATCTGGTGATTGAAGATTACGGCAACTTTCTCAAGACCAAGGGGACCAATGTTCTGTCGGCCGATGATGCGGTCTCAGTGCCCTTTGAGACCACAATCCTGGATGGGATCGATATGCGGGAGACAGTTAGACATATCCATGAAGGGCGTATCTATGTGCGGGAGTTCAAGCGGATCAAGGGAGGCGTTGGCTCGGTAGTCATTATCTTTGATTATGACAAAACCGGACATCAGTATCCTTACCTGATGACATGGCTTGGTGAACACGACCAGGAATCGGATATGGCCTTTTATGCCACTGACCCTGCGGATCATATTGTTGGGCCGGGGATCTCCCGGTGCACTTACGGAGGCTTTCTGATGACCTATCCGCCTCTTAGACTCGCTGATGTTTGGGGAGACCCGGAGTATGACTGGGCACGGACAAAGGCCGAGCGGCTCCTTTTGGCAGGCCTGGAATACAGCCTGGAAAAGCATGTTGTTTACATTGCCAAAAAACCGCCGAGGTCCTTTATCAAACAGGTGGCAGACAGATGGGGCAAAAGCATTGTGTACATCCCGATTGGCCAGCTTTCACCCATCAGGCTAAAAGAGATACGTGCCCTCCACGTACTGGCAGGCAAAGATAGACGTGAGATAGCTAAAGATTATATCTGGTGAGAACTAAAATCAGGCTAAAGGGGAAAAATCGCTTGACTTGAGCCTCAGCGCTCGACGAATTCCGAGGGGTTATTAGTTTCCCCTTCAGCTTTGAACTTTGAGCTTTGAGCTGTTTCACTCTGCTCGCCGACCTGGCAGGCATTTTTCAGTCAAGTGGAGATGCCGAGCTTTGGCAGGATATAAGACTGAAGCAAAAACCATACAAGAAAAATGGCCAGTATAATTAATATTTCGGACATTTTATTCCTCTCCAGCCAACGGCTGAAATTGTTCAGGCTCACGAGAAGCCCCTGGAAGTCGTGCCGCATGAGGATGACGCAGACGCTCCGGCCTTTGTACCGGTCGTGCTCGAAGAAAATATGGACAGCAGGCGTTCCGGCTTGGAGGCCCCGCATTCGGGGCACTTCATCGGCCCCTTTTCGTTTGAAAATACTATTTGCTCAAATTCGTGACCACATTGGGGACAGCGAAATTCATACAGCGGCATTGGTACCTCCTCGATTGACCATCAAGCACAATGTATTGTTTGAATAATAAATAACCATTTGTTCGGTTATTGCAAGTCTTTTTATCGATTTTTGATAAGGTCAGTTGATAATGATAAAGAAATACCTGCCTTGGCTAATAGCACTATTATATTTTATTTGTCCTTATGATGTGGTGCCGGATTTTCTACTGGGCCTCGGATGGCTGGATGACCTTGTTGTGCTTGGTCTTGTTCTGTGGTGGATGTCCAGGTTAAGAAGGGCATATCAAGCAAAGGGCACCTCTTCAGCGTATGCCGGAAAAGAGCAGGCGGCGCCCGGCAGGCAGGATGCCCACGAGGAAGATCCGTACAAGATATTAGACGTTCAGCATGGTGCCTCCAAGCAAGAGATCAAAGCTGCCTACAAGAGCCTTGCTGCCCAATACCACCCTGATAAGGTCCAGCACTTAGGCAAGGAATTTCAAGAACTTGCCCACAATAAGTTCGTAGCCATTCAAAAGGCCTACGATACACTCATGAAGTGATCTTCTTGCAAATCTTGTGGGTGGATTCTAATGTGGAGCGACAGAGTCCATGACCTGACCACATGCGGAAACGGAAAATGAGGAGCCTGATGTTTTGCTATTCATTCCATATTTCCACCTTTTGAAAAGTAAAGATCGTGGCTACTTCTATTTTCCATAGACAATGACTAAACTCCAAGATACTTCGCCAACGTAGAATAATCAGCACGGTCAAACAAGGTAGTATCAGGATTGTTCAGGCAACCGAGAGGTAAACAATGGCTCTCACACCACGACAAGTGGCGTCAATTCGTGCAAAAGGCGATTATTTGCGAGAAGTCGCTGGAATATCAGAATATACCTATGACCTCAAGTACAGCAGCAAATATACAGAGAGCGAGGTCACCAAAATTCTTGCGACAGGGATACCGCCACTGAGTCTCACCGAGCAAGATGTGCGAACTCTCAGCGAGAATCATGTTTTTTCTATCGCCAAGACTACGCTGGTGAAACTGGGGACTCGACTCTTTAACGACACTGAGCCGACAAACAACGAGGCGGCAAAATTCGCCACGTTAGTACTCCTCTGGGGCTACGCGTCCCAGGGATACGGGGGGTACCGGATCAGGGAAATCCTGAGCGGCGAAACAGTCCCACTGGGCAGGAATACCCTTGTCTCCCTACAGGCACTGCGGAGTGGGGATGTTGCCAGTGCGTACACATGCTGGTTGGGACGAAATCACATTAACGGGCTGGGGGAGTCTTTCTTCACGAAGATAATTTATTTTCTTGCCAAGATCATCTCACCGCTTAATCCTATTGCATTGATCAAAGACAACATCACCTCTCACAATTCTGCAACGCT
>JAIWEZ010000180.1:0-5316 GCA_048631945.1 Gammaproteobacteria bacterium
CAATGGAGTGGTTCAAAGGTGTTAATTTGGAGTGTGCAGCGTAAAGGATTTTCGCCGAGGCGTACACTGGGTACACCTCAGACGAAAATCCCCTGAGAATACCGCTCAACAGGAAAAGAGCCATTTATGGATGGAAACTACTTCATGTCGTGGAATTTGACCCAGAGAACCGCTCCCAGCTCGATATCCTTCTCCTCACCATTATGTTTCATCTTGGTGTCCGAGGTGTTCAGAGCTGCAAAACCCCACCAGCCTGCCTTTGGTGCCACATAGGTAAAGACACCTTTGCAGTTCGCCTTCACAGTTTGGGTCACCATGTAATCGGTAGGAGCGCTGAATTGGCCATCCTTATTGTAGAACTCCACCTCCACCTCGGCATAGGGCACAGGCTTGCCGTCGAGTTTAACGATTCCCTGAAAAGCATTACCGGTGTAAAGGCCATACGGTTTGGACAGCGGGACAATCTCGGTCTTAAGCCCAATCTCCTCGTCCCAGCCCTCATCATCACCAAAGGCGGTAACCACGGTTTTGGTGTAATGGACAATATAGCAGTCTTCTGCCGGCTCCCAGTAGGGCTGTGGCTCCATATAGAACATGTAAACACCGGGGCGCTTGACCTTGTAACTTGTGGTCCATGTCTGATGCCCCTTTGTCTTAGTCGATTTGAGAGAGCCCAATAAGTCTTCCTTTTCACCATTGGCTACCACAGCAAACTTGGCAGGTTTTACCAGTTCCATGCCGTGCCCCTCAAAGGGATGCCAGAACATGAGATCCACGTTGATGTTGGTGTTCTCCCCCTGCATGACCATCTCGTCAGAGGGTATGACCATGCCGAAATGTGCTAAGGCGGAACCTGCCGCTGCAAGAGAAAGAATGAACATACCCAGAGACGCAACTGCCGCAAACAAAAAACCCTTCTTCATTTTTGCCTCCTTTCAAAAAAAAAGCCACTAGGCCTGTCATCTTCTGATGATTATTTGTCTTCGTGGCAATTTTATTGAGAAAATTATTTGGTTTTGACTTGGAGAGCGGCTTCAGCAGCTCATTAGAATGTACGAATACTAGGTCAGAATACCTTTGTCAAGGGCTAAGAGAGGGGCCAAGAGAAGGTGTATAAATGAAGAGAGAATTAGCCCTGAAACTAATAAAGCACTCAGGCCTTAACTCCTAAGTGCTTGAAATTATTGGTCGGGGCGAGAGGATTTGAACCTCCGACTTCCTGCTCCCAAAGCAGGCGCGCTGCCAGGCTGCGCCACGCCCCGTATTATTTGCAGTTTATCATGCCTTTTTCATTGATTCAACCGATAATCTGATCCTGTGGGCTTGGCCCTTACTTGGAGTATTGGAGTGCAGGTGTGTAGAAAACTCACGGATACTTCGTAAAGTAGTCCTCTATCCCTTTGCATATGGCTTCGGCAACGGCGGATATCACATTGGCCTTTTTAAGCTCCTTTTCGTCAGAAGGATGGCTCAGATGACCGATTTCGACTAGAATGGCCGGCATGTCCGCTCCTCGTAGGACCAAACAGGGAGCCTTGCGAACCCCTCTGTCTACGGTACTGAGTTTGGCCATCAAATGCCTGTGTACAAGTTTTGCAAGGACCTGATTCTTTACCGTATATACCCCCTGAATGTAGTCCCACGGAATAGGTTTTTCGTACGTTTCCCGCGAGCCCCTCTGTTGTTGAGGGGGCTTGGAGCCTGCAGCTGTGCTAGGACTGTGATGAAATATGACCACGCCGCGGGCTTGGTGTCGAAAGCCGCCCCCCGCATGAATACTGACAAAAATATCGGCATGGTAATGGTTTGCTGCTGCGGTTCGATCTTCAATATCGATATTGTAATCGTCGTTACGGGTCAAATGGACTTCATAGGCGCCAAAAAGAATTTCCTTGATCTTCCGGGCGACCGACAGCGTCACATCCTTTTCGGCCAGGCCGGAGGGCCCCACAGCACCCAGGTCATGACCCCCGTGCCCAGGGTCCAGCACAATGACTTTTCGGTGTGGCAACTCCTCTGATAGGGAGATGGCTTGGACTAAGGGTGCATTGTTGACAACCAACCCCAACACCAGCAAGACAGGCCATATCAGGCTCAAAATTGTTCGTTTGTGTCCCAGTATCTCAGTCATGAAATTCGTATCTCTTGCCGGCAGAACTTTTATCATCTAAAATGGTCGGTTCCAGGTTCAGGCCCGCCCTGGCGCTTCAGCTTAGTCTAAGCTACCAAGCCGGTAGTCCCGGTCTGTCTTCGACCCTGCCTTCGACATGAGCTCAGGCCGAATGTAGCTCAGACCGAAGGGGGCCAGGGGCTCTTCAACCGGGAACCGTGAACGTTGAACCGCTCAACCCAGGTGCAATTCTAAACGCAAGGCTTATCGCAAATCTGTTTCCAAAATTGCTCAATGTTGTTCGCAAAACAGGGTTTTTGAAAGCACTAAAGTGTTACGAATAGGGAGACAATGTCATTAACTTAAGCTCAAAATCTCCCCCCTTTTCTAAAGGGGGGCGGGGGGGATTTCTTTGAAGAGTTTGAAAATCCCCCCTGGCCCAGACCTGGCTTTGATGCGTTGCGAAAAAGGGCGATCGAACATAACTACTTAGGTTACGATATATGCCGACCAAGTCGCGCCAGGGCAGGCCTAAATCCCCCTTTTTTAAAGGGGGACCTTAAAGGAACGGTTCTTAAGTTAATGACATTGAATTGATAACTACATTTTTTCTGAAAGACTATAGAAAAATTAGAAAGGGGTGATCCAATGAAGGCCTTGGTACTGTCGGGGGGCAAGGGAACTAGACTCAGACCGCTGACCCATACCATGCCCAAACAACTTGTTCCAGTGGCTAATGAGCCAATCTTAGGGTATGTGTTTCAACACATTAAGGATGCGGGCATCAAAGATGTTGGTGTTGTGGTCTCCCCGGAGACGCAAAAATATGTGCGCAAATTTCTCGGCAAGGGGAGCCGTTGGCGAGTACGAATCACCTACATTCCGCAACAAAAACCCCTAGGATTAGCACATGCGGTCAAGATAGCCCGCCCTTTTCTTGGCAACTCATCCTTTGTGATGTATCTTGGCGACAATCTCCTTGCTCAAGGGATTAAAGAGTTTATGGATCATTTTCATTCAACTAATCCGGACGCTCTTATATTTCTTAAAGAGGTAGACAATCCCAGGGCCTTTGGTGTGGCTGTATTGAATAAAAAGGGACAGATAACAAAGCTTGTGGAAAAACCAAAGGTCCCGCCTTCCAACCTTGCCCTGGTAGGGGTCTATTTCTTCTCGCCCAGCATCCACGATGCAATTGATCGGATCAAGCCAAGTAGTCGAGGAGAACTTGAAATCACGGATGCCATTCAGGAGTTGATGCGCTCAGGCGGATCAGTAACCGGACAGATTCTAAAGGATTGGTGGCTTGATACGGGAAAAAAGGATGACTTCCTGGCAGCCAACACCGTTGTGCTGGACGACTATATAAAAAGGGATATCCAAGGAAAAGTAGACAGCAAAAGCAATGTCTCCGGACGTGTCCAGTTGGAAAAAACAGCCAGGATCGTCAATAGTAGCATCCGCGGCCCTGTGGTTATTGGAAAAAGGTGTGAAATCGTGGATTCTTTTATCGGGCCTTATACGACGATCGGCCATGGAACACGTATCATAAATTCTGCCATCGAGCATTCGGTGATCCTCGACAAGTGCGATATTGAAAACATAGCCAGGATAGAGGATAGCCTGATTGGTCGAGAAGCCAAGGTGGTCCACAAAAAGAACCATAGCCGAGCCTTGCGTCTGCTTATCGGAGATAACAACGTTGTTGAGGTATAGGGAAGCATGGACGAAGGGAGCATTCGCGGTTTCTTACTGACCTGAGCCATAATCGTGTTGCTTGGATCGAGAAAGGAAAATTCGAAATTCGAAGCACGAAATCCTAAACAAATACGAATGACCAAAATACAAAATCCTAAACAACATAATATTTACGGTTTTGTATTATTCGAGAGCTAATAACGTTTTGAACATTTGGTATTTGAATTTCGGATTTGTTTCGAATTTCGATATTCGGATTTCGGATTTATTCGGAGAGGAGGGAACAGGACTTGAAAAAAGCACTGTTGATAACGGGCGGTTGCGGTTTTATCGGTTCCAATTTTATACGCCTCATGCGCAGGACCCATCCCGAGCTTGAGCTTATAAATCTGGATAACCTTTCATATTCCGGCAACCCCGACAATCTAAGGGCTTTAAAGAATGATACATACTATCGTTTTGTTC
Organism: Gammaproteobacteria bacterium; assembly: GCA_048631945.1. GTDB lineage: Bacteria > Desulfobacterota > Desulfobacteria > Desulfobacterales. The sequence continues at coordinate 4,274 of JAIWEZ010000180.1, forward strand.
ACGGCGATATCACTGATGAGGCCCTGGTTCGGTCCCTGCTTCAGGAGAACCATGTTCAAGCCCTGGTGCATTTTGCTGCAGAATCCCATGTGGACCGATCGATATCAGGCCCCAAGGTCTTTGTTCAAACGAATATCATAGGAACTCATATACTCCTGGATAGTGCTATGCAATACTGGACAGATACACTCTCAGGGGAGCCCTCGTTCCGGTTTGTCCACATATCCACAGACGAAATTTACGGAACCCTTGGAGAAGATGGGTCCTTCTCCGAAGAAAGCCCTTTTCGTCCTAACTCCCCCTATGCCGCTACCAAAGCAGCCGCAGATCTTCTTGTACGAGCTTATTTTGAGACTTATGGCCTGCCGACTCTAATCGTAAGACCATCGAATAACTACGGTCCATATCAGTTTCCGGAAAAATTCATCCCTCTCATGATTACCAACCTTATGGAAGACAAACCCGTGCCCGTTTACGGAAAAGGCTTAAATGTCCGGGACTGGATCTTTGTTATGGATACCTGCCGGGCAGTCGACCTCGTAATGCACCAGGGAAAGCCTGGGGAGGCATATAATGTTGGCGGTGAGACTGAAAAAAGAAACATTGATGTGGCGCGAGGCCTCCTGGCTTTACTTGGTAAGGAGGAATCCTATCTCACCTTTGTCGCGGACCGCCCAGGGCACGATCTGCGCTACGCCTTAAACAACAAAAAGATCAAAAACAAATTGGGTTGGAAACCAATGGTGGCCTTCCAAGAAGGAATGGAACAGACCGTGGCCTGGTATCAGGAGAATAAATGGTGGTGGGGGCCCCTAAAGGAAAGGCTTACCAAGGAAAGTAAGGGTTTCTGGAGTAGGTAACACTCCCACCCAAACCCTCCCCCTGTTAGGGGGCATAAGCGCTAAGTTGTTTTTGCCCAGGAGGGACTGAAAAAAATGAACATCGAACATCGAACGTCCAATCACGCCAAGGCGTGATTGAATGGAAAAAAGCGTGTACCACTAATTAAAAAACCTGAACTATTAGATGATATTTTACAGGAA
>JAIWEZ010000181.1:0-5261 GCA_048631945.1 Gammaproteobacteria bacterium
GCGCTTCTCTTTATTATGGTCATGGTATGAGAGAAGTGGCTTGGAAACCTCATAACGTGTCATCAGCTTCCTGGTCTGTCGCGTATCCTCGGCTGCGATCAGCTCCACCTCTTTCAGGGTGCGGATAGCTCGCAAGGTTATGTCTTCCATGTGGCCGATAGGCGTGGCCACCACAAAAAGGGTAGCACGGGCGGCGGGATTGGTTGGATTGACTCCGTCAGTAGGCAAGCTCAAAGGCATTCTTTATGATTTCAACATCCGGGGCGTCCGGCAGCAGGCGGATGGCCACCACATCAAAGCGGGCCTTTTTGCCCATCTGCTCAGTTTCTTTCAGATAATTGAGGGCCACCATCGATATCTTACGCTGCTTTCGGGGTGTCACGGCCCACTTGGGCCCCCCAAACTCGTCTGTACGTCGGGCCTTTACTTCGATAAAGGCAAGCACACGACTGTCCTGGGCGATAATATCGATCTCGCCCAGTTTGCAACGATAGTTTCGTTCAATAATCTTATATCCGTTTTTCTTCAGAAATTTCACAGCAATCGATTCGCCGCTTTCTCCAGTTTGGCGCCGTCCGTCATTGGCTGTGCCTTCTGGTTTTCGAAAAGGTCTTCTCAATATATAGCTCCCCAGCTTTCAGCTCAACATATTCCCTAACCCCACGGAAGGTTTTCCTGTGAATCGAGCAATACCCAAAAGTGCGAATAGCAGCACGGTGTTGTTCGGTGCCGTACCCCTTATTCTTGCCAAAACCAAATTCGGGAAACTCCTCGTCATAAAAGCCCATGAGTCGATCCCGAGTCACCTTGGCAATGATGGACGCTGCCGCAATGCACAGAGACCGCCTGTCACCATGTTTGATGGCCTGCTGTGGGACAGGAGATCTGATTGGAAAGGTACCGTCAACCAACAAATAATCCGGGGCTGGTCTAAGATTATCCACTGCGAAACGCATGGAAAGGAGAGAGGCCTGAAGGATATTGATCCGGTCGATTTCCGCCGGATCGACAATCCCTATCCCAATAGAGACCGCCTGCTCATAGATTGTAACAAAAAACTGTTCTCTCCTTTTGGGACTCAATCGCTTGGAGTCATCAATATGGGGGAGATAACAGTCTTGAGGGAGGATGACTGCTGAAGCGACTACCGGGCCGGCAAGGGGGCCCCTTCCGGCCTCATCGATGCCGGCAATTTTTGAATATCCCTGTTTCCTGGCCTCTTTCTCAAACCGCTCAGGATTGGTGTCCACGAGTCACGATCCAAAAAACATAGCGAGGCTTCGCCCCCAAAACTTGACTTTCTCAACGTCGGTTTAAGTTTTCGCTTTATAAAGGAGACTAGTGGGGACGCAGTTCCCTGATCCTGGCTGCTTTGCCCCGCCGTTTTCTCAGGTAATAGAGACGCGAGCGACGAACCCGGCCACGAAAAACTACCTCGATTTTCACGATGTTGGGAGAATGCATGGGGAAAATGCGCTCCACCCCGATTCCGTAGGAAATTTTGCGCACCGTGAATGTGGCATTCGTAGTGCCTTTGCGCTTCCTGATGACAGCCCCTTTAAATATCTGAACCCGTTCCTTTTCCCCTTCTTTGACTTTAACATGCACCTTTACGGTATCGCCGGGTTTGAAATTCGGTAAGTCAAATCGCATTTGTTCCTTTTCAATTGCCTTGATAGCTTCCATATCTTCCTCCAATCTTTCTCCCCAATAACCTGTCAAGCACAATGGCAGCAGCCGAGCGTACAGACAGGTGGTTATATCCTGTATGCCCCATTATAGGAGCCAGAACATAGTCGGCTTTATCAATGAACTCTCGTGTCAGTCCCCACCCTGTGCCGAAAAGAAGCAGGTAAGGGTCTTCACCTCCTAGCATCTCTGCCAGTGCACCATAACTTATATTACGAGGGTTGGGCCTCGCATCCGTCACAACAGTTACCGGCACGCCCTTACCGTTAGAGGCGATTTCGTCCAGTACATCATCCAGAGATACAGCGACCCTGATCAGTCTTAACGCCTCTCTGCGGTCGGGATTGTACCTGGCACCCACACCCTCGGTCCAGTGAGACATAATCCGCTCAACAAGCTCCCGCTGGTCTTCCAGAGGGGTGACTATATAGAGAGCCTGCACGCCATAGGTTTTGGCAGCCCTTGATATGTCGTGCAAATCAAGGTTGCTGACGGCCGAGGCAATCACCTCGCCGTTTTTGTTGTACACCGGATGGTGTATCAACGCCAAGTAAAGGTTGCCTGAGGCTGTCAAGACGCTTTGGAGTGCTTTCCTATGATGGTTTTGATATCCTGCTGGAGTTTTTTCATATACTCTATGTCGCCCGTTGTAAGAGGCTGGCCCATCAGCAGGTCAGGCCTTCTTAAGATTGTGCGGACCAGTGAGGCCTGTCTCCGCCACTGCCTGATGGCACCGTGGTCACCGGAGAGCAACACTTCCGGCACATTGACCCCCTCAAAAGACCTGGGCCGCGTATATTGCGGATACTCCAGCAGCCCGGTTGAGAACGAATCCTCCTGGGCCGAGTGCTCACAGCCAAGCGTGCCTGGAATCAATCGGGCCACTGCATCGATGACTACCATGGCAGCAAGTTCACCGCCGGTCAGAACATAATCTCCGATGGAAATCTCGTCATCTACAAGATGCTCACTGACTCGCTCGTCCATACCCTCGTAACGGCCACAGACCAAGATGAGACCTTTACATCCTGCAAGTTCTTGGGCCACCCTTTGATTAAGGAGTCGCCCTTGAGGCGTGAGCAAAACCGTGTAAGCCTCAGGATGTTTCTTTCTGGCATACCGAATGCCCTCTGCCACGGGTTCCGGTTTCATCACCATCCCGCAACCGCCGCCATAAGGGCGGTCGTCTACGGTGTGGTGCCGGTCTTTGGCAAAGCCCCTGATGTTTATGGGCTCGACCAATATATACCGGTGCTCAATCGCCCTCTTTACAACCCCTGCCCCGAGTAAGGCGGAGAACATTTCAGGAAATAGCGTAAGAACTGCAAACTGCATCACTCAAATTTTAGCTGAAAGCTCAAGGCTCAAAGGCAAAAGAAGGATCAATATTGCTTGTCTTTCAGCTTTGAGCTTTGAACTTTCATTCCTCCAGCCCTTCTGGAAGGTCCACCCGCAAGACCTTGTGAGTTAGATCGATATCTACCACAACAGAGTCGGTTGCCGGAATTAGGACCTCTCTTTTCCCGTCACGGACTACATATACATCGTTGCTCCCTGTGGGAAAAATGGTCGCCACACGACCAAGGCGACGGTTATCCACCGTAAAGACCTCTAGGCCGATGATTTGGAACCAGTAGTAGGTGCCATCTTCAGGTTCAGGGAGGGTGGTTTTGTCAATGCATAGTTCGCAGCCGGCCAACTCTTTTGCCGCGTCAAGCGAAGTTATGCCTTCTAAGGCCAGCAGAATGCCACGCTTATGCGGGCGGGCCGATTCTATCCCCAATGTTACAACAGGCCTATCTTTTCGCCTTAAGGCAAGCTGCTTGCCGAGTGCAAAAGGAGCTGTGGATTCGGCGTAAGGAAATACCCTGAGGTAGCCCTTGATCCCGTGGGTGCCAACAACTTTACCAATGGGAATGAGGGCATCCTCATTCATGCGCGTTATTCGATGATCTCCAACACGGCCCGCTTTTTGATCTTGGCAGAAGCAGCACCCAAAATGGTCCTTATGGAGCGGGCTGTGCGGCCTTGCTTTCCGATGATCTTTCCCAGATCGTCCTTGGCTACTTTCAGTTCAATTACCGAGGTTTGTTCGCCATCCACTTGAGAAACTTCCACCTGCTCCGGATAATCGACCAGCGCTTGGGCTATGTACTTGATCAAGTCCTTCATCCCCCGACCTCCTGAAAGTGTTACAAGAGAAAACCAACGTTCCAAAAAAATAAGGGCTAAGTCCGTTTGTAACCGTTCAGGGGTTCACTGAAATGACCCCTTGTCACCCCCTGGCCTACGAGAGAAAGGTAACCCTGAAACGGTGAACTCTGAACCTGTGAACGCCTACGTCCGTTTCAAGCATTTGCTGTTTTTGAAAAGAAGCCCTCTTTATTCAAGATATTCTTGACGGTTGCCGTAGGTGTGGCCCCTTTTTCAATCCACTCCTTCACGCGGTTGTGCTTCAAGGTCACTGCAGGCGGTTCCTTTAGCGGATCATAGGTCCCAACGAGCTCAAGAAATCTACCATCCCGAGGTGCATCACTCGAAGCCACAACGATTCGATAATACGGCTTTTTCTTGGCGCCATACCTGGCCAATCTAATTTTGACAGACATCCGATTGCTATTCCTCCTTAAAACGGCAACACTCCCCGCCCGAAGGCAGGAAGACCGCCTTTATTCAATTTCTTTATCATTTTATGGGCCTGGACGTAATTTTTCAAGAGTTGATTTACCTCTTGAACGGTCGTTCCACTCCCCATAGCAATCCGCTTTCGTCGGCTTGCGTTTATAATGTTGTGTCTGCGGCGCTCTTGAACTGTCATGGAGTCAATGATGGCGGTAATCCGCACCAACTCACCATCGTCCACCTTTAACTGTTTGAGTTGTTTGAGCTTGCTCATCCCAGGAATCATTGCCAGCAGTTCCTCAAAGGAGCCCATCTTTCTGATTTGTGACATTTGATCACGAAAGTCCTCTAAGGTAAACTCATTTCTGCGCAGCTTTTTTTCCAGTTCACGGGCCTTTTTCTCGTCAATGGTCGTCTGTGCCTTCTCGATCAGAGAAAGGATATCACCCATGCCCAGGATCCTGGACGCCATCCGGTCCGGGTGAAAGGACTCCAGGGCATCCAGCTTCTCACCCACACCTATAAACCTAATAGGCTTTGAGGTAATCGCCTTAATAGATATGGCCGCTCCGCCACGCGCATCCCCCTCCATCTTTGTTAGAATCACGCCGCCAATGTCTAGGGCATCATTAAAGGCCTTGGCCATATTCACCGCATCCTGTCCGGTCATGGCATCGGCCACCAGCAGGATGTCAGATGGATGTACGGTCTCTTTGATCTGCCTCAGCTCGGCCATCAGCGCTTCGTCAACATGGAGTCGTCCCGCTGTATCGATCAGGAGGGTATCAAAGCCGCCTTGACGTGCCATATGGAGAGCATCGCGGCAAATGTCTACAGGATCCATATCCTGCGTGGACGGAAAGACCTCTGCGCCCGATTGTTTTCCTATCTTCTGCAGTTGCTCAATGGCCGCCGGGCGGTAGGGATCAGCGGGCACCAGATAAGGTCTC
>JAIWEZ010000182.1:0-5187 GCA_048631945.1 Gammaproteobacteria bacterium
TCCCCCTTTAAAAAGGGGGACTTTTTGGCCAAAGGTGGTTTTCCCCCTTTGTAAAAGGGCTAGGGGGGATTTTAATGGTATTGCCAAGGCTACGAATATACTAACCGCACAGGTCGAAAAATATTTGACGTTTTATAAAATCGCGTGGCGATTTTATAAAAGGAACTTTTCCATCATGTCCTATTTGGTACTGGCACGAAAATATCGCCCCCAAACGTTTGAACAGGTCGTTGGCCAGGCTCATGTGACCCAGACCCTAAAGAATGCCATCCAGACTGACAGGGTTGCCCATGCCTTACTTTTTACAGGTCCCAGAGGTATCGGCAAGACCTCGGTTGCGCGTATTCTTGCCAAGGCGATGAACTGTAAGGAGGGTCCCACCCCGACACCGTGCAATGTTTGCACATCCTGCAGGGAAATCACAGGCGGTATCGCGGTTGACGTATTTGAAATCGATGGCGCCTCCAATAGAGGCATTAACGAGATCCGAGAGCTCCGAGAAAACATAAAATACATGCCCGGCCACAGCCGATGCAAAATCTATATCATCGACGAGGTTCACATGCTCACGGCTGAGGCCTTCAATGCTCTTCTAAAGACTCTGGAGGAGCCCCCGGCCCATGTCCTTTTTATCTTTGCCACAACAGAGGCCCAAAAGATTCCCTTCACTATCTTATCTCGATGCCAAAGGCACGACTTCCGCCGCATTCGCCTTGAAGACATACTCAAATACTTAAGAGATATCTGTCAGGAGACTTCCTTTGAAATCAGCGAGGAGAGCCTACAGCTTCTGGCCAGGGAAGCTGATGGGAGCATGCGAGATGCCCTGAGCCTCCTCGATCAAATAATGGCCTATAGTGAAAAGTCTGCCTCTGATGACCAGGTACTCGAAATACTGGGTGCAGTAGATCGAAAGGTGATATTTGATCTCTCTTCCGCCCTGCTTAGCCACGATGTGGTCAAGGCCCTTAAAGTACTTGACGAAGTCTACAACCATGGCCACGACCTGAAGCGGCTTTCAATGCAGATAGTGGAGCACTTCAGGCATCTACTCATTATTAAGATGGACCATAATGCCAGCCAACTGGTCGATGTACCCGCACACGAACTCATATTGATGGAACAGCAGGTTGAAAATATCTCTTTAGAGTCCCTTAACCAGGTCTTTACCACCCTGTTTCAGGCAGAAACCGGCATCAGGCTTTCTCCCCAACCAAAGTTGGCCTTGGAGGTGCTTTTAATCAAGCTTGCCCAGTTAAAGCCTGTTGTGTCCTTTGATGAAATCATCAAGAAACTGGGCCACCTTGCTAAAGAAATCAAGACAGGTTATGGTATTACCGAGGTTAAGGAAGTCTGCCAAGGGCTACAACCAGAAATGCCTCCGGTCCCGGAGCATACAACTGAGCCAGATCAAGAGTCAGCGCCATCCGAAAACCTCGCTCAGACATGGGAACAGCTCCTTGCCGTTTTCAGCGAAGGTTATCCATCTCTTGTCCCTAACCTTGAAAAGGCCACTTTGACCAGCATCGGAAAAGATTTTGTGGAAATCACGGTGACCGGAAACTCCTTTTACTCAACCAGACTTCGGGACAAAAAGAGTATGGCCTCAATGCAGAAGGTCTGCGATCAGTTTTTCAAACGCAAGATGAAAATCAAGATAGTTGAATCCGGAAAAGGGGTCTCACAGAAGAGCCAATATAAGGAAAGCGATAGGGCAAGACGCCTGAAAAAGGAGGCTCTATCTCATCCTCTTGTGACGGATGCCTTAGAGGTCTTTAAAGGTAGGATCGTGGACGTGAAGATCCTGTAAAGATTCCAGGGTTGTGGTTTTGGAGTGGCGGAGTATTGAAGTGATGTAGTGAATGATGAAAGTGAACAAGAGTGAGTAGGTATTATGAAATGTATAACTACGGAGGTTGATCATGGCAAAAGGGATGGGTAACATGCTAAAGCAAGCACAAAAACTGCAGTCCAAGATCTTTAAACTCCAGGAGCAGTTGGCCGACAGGACGGTAGAAACAACAGTCGGCGGCGGCATGGTGAAGGCTGTTGCCAATGGAAAACAGGAATTGTTGTCCATCAAATTAGAGCCCGAGGTGGTGGATCCGGATGATGTGCAGATGCTAGAGGACTTGATTGTTGCTGCAGTCAATGATGCGCTAAAAAAAGCTCAAGAGATGGTCACGGAAGAGATGACAAAACTTACAGGCGGTTTCAAGATCCCTGGTCTAACATAAGGATCGGCAGAAATAATGGAGTTTTATCCCCCATCTCTTGTCCGCCTGATCAAACACCTATCAAAACTTCCAGGCATAGGCGAGAAAACCGCGGCGCGTCTTGCACTGCACATCCTTCGCTCATCAGAAGAGGATGCAAAAGCTCTATCTGAGAGCATTCGTGAGGTAAAAAACAAGATAAGGTTTTGCTCAAAATGTTTTGGCCTTTCTGAATCAACCCCTTGCAGGATCTGTCTAAACAATAATCGGGATCATACCATCGTGTGTGTGGTTGAACAGCCAAGCGATTTAGCCGCCCTCGAGAAATCAGGTGCCGTCAAGGGGGTGTATCATGTGCTCCACGGGGCTCTGTCCCCGATGAATGGCATCGGACCGGATGACCTGAGGGTTAGGGAACTCATTGAGCGCGTTATGCAGGGTGACATAAAAGAGGTGGCCCTTGCCACCAACACCAACGTGGAAGGAGAGGCCACAGCATCATATCTGGCTCAACTTCTGAAGGGATATCCTGTACGGGTAACACGAATAGCCACGGGTGTCCCTGTGGGGGGAGACTTGAAATACCTAGATGAGGTTACGCTAAGGCGTGCCATGGAAAGGAGGGAATCTGCCTAGAAGCCATTTCAAAACCCCATCTATCGCCCGATGGCTGTGTTTAGGGCCTCTTCAAAATGCTCACATACTCCCGTGTATGCTGCGCTTTATCATCGGCCCCCGCCTTGCCCTCGAACGCGATCTGAGGTTTTGAAATGGCTTCTAAACGGACTGAAGTGCCTAAACCTTCGGATTTCTTTGAATGCCAAGAGTGTGGCGATTGCTGCAAGGGTTATGGGGGCGCCTTTGTTAATGATCATGATATTGATCGTATCTCGCGGTACCTTGACATAGATAAGGAGCGCTTCCTTAGCATTTACTGCGATTGGTCAGGGGGGCGGCCCTTGATCAAAACTGCAGAATCGGGTTATTGCATCTTTTGGGACAAGCTGTGCACCATCCACGAAGTAAAACCTCGTATGTGTAAGATCTGGCCTTTTATTGAAAGTATCCTTGTGGATCCGGCAAACTGGGCTATTATCAAGTCCATGTGTCCTGGGATTCGTGACAATACCAATATGGATGATCTTGCCGAGTGCGTCAGGAACGTTCTCGCGGAATATGACATGACAGATGGAGTCCGTGAAGGAGCCCCATCTTGATTGGCGTATTTGATTCCGGTATTGGCGGCCTTACGGTGGTCAAAGCCCTAAGGCGTCATCTGCCGGACCACGATATCCTCTATTTCGGGGATACAGCACGCACCCCCTATGGTACAAAAAGTCCAGAGACCGTTGTCCAATACGCTATAGAGGACGCAGAGATACTGCTCCGGAAAGGTGCTCAGATGCTGGTCGTGGCATGTAACACGGCATCTAGTGTTGCCACAGGTGCCCTAAAGAAGCGGTTCGATGTTCCCATACTTGAGGTCATATCGCCTGCCGTCAAGATGGCGGTATCAGACCCCAAGAGGACGCGTGTCGGAGTCATCGGAACCAGGGGCACTATAAATAGCGGAGTCTATGAAGACAAAATCAAGGCCATACGGCCGGAAATGAAGGTCTACGGTCAGCCCTGTCCGCTCCTGGTGCCTCTGGTTGAGGAAGGGTGGCTTAAGAAGGGAGAAACCAGAAAGATTGTCAAAAAGTACCTTCACCCCCTCAAACTCAAACAAATCGATGTCCTGATCCTGGGCTGTACCCACTATCCTCTTCTAAAGGAAATCATACAGGCAAAAATTGGAAAACGTGTCAAGATTATCGACTCATCAGAGGGACTGTCTGATTCAGTCATGGACCTTCTCCAACACAATCCCCATATTGATAGCAGGCTTAAAAAAGACGGAACTTGCCAATTTTATGTGTCGGATGTAACGGAACAGTTTCAAAAGATAGCCAAGACTATACTTAAGACAGCCGTGAAATTGGAACACATTAAGCTGTAGCCGAATTAAGACCGAAAGGATGAAGAGGAGAAATGAAGAAGGAAAAACAGCTTTCGGTATTTTTGAGAAATGTCCCTGGGGAGCTGGGTCGATTTGCGGACTTGATGGGTAAATCCAACATCAACATTCTGGCCATGTTTATTCAAAATGCTGCGGACTATATACAGGAGATGTTTGAGGCCCGGGGCAAGTCCATCAAGAGAACCGCTTCTGCTGCAAGCTATGGATCAGTCATCAAAGAAGCAAAAGAATATTCCCTGATACGGGTTGTTGTAGACCGGACGGAAAAAGCCCTAAAGCTATTGAATCAGGCCAACTACCGGGTAAACACTTCAGAGGTATTGGTAATGAGACTAGATAACAGGCCAGGCAAATTGTCCAGTGTCTCAGAGAGATTCGGGGATGCCAATATAAACATCAATTATGTTTACGGCTCAGGGACCTTAGATGCAAAAACAGCAATCTATGTCTTTAGTGTTCCGGATGTGGCCGGGGCCCTCAAGTCTCTCTCTGGCTAGAAGCTGTTTCAAAACCCTTTTCCTTGGTCTGTTTGGCCATTTTTGCCAAAATGGAGTCATCAAAGAGTTTTGAAACAGCTTCTATCGAAAGTGACATTATATTGACGCGAACGTTGCGGACAAGCGAAAGGGAGGACCTTGTTCGACGTGAAAGGTGTTTCTATGCATAAGTCTGACATGCCAAGAACGCTGAGTTACATTTCCATCAAGCCGATGGGGTCGTTTCATTTCATACTCACCCTCCAAATCCTTTTTTTACTCTTTTATGTCCTACTCATGCCTGCATTTGAAGGCGCCGATGAACCCGAACACCTTCGTTACATAGAAGCAGTATTTAAGGGAGAAAAGGTCCACCCGGTTGATCGAGCGGACCCGCGTAGATATGGCGTAGAAGTCTACCAACCTCCCTTATATTATCACATGGCTGCCCTTGCCGCCAGGTTCTTTCCTGTGG
>JAIWEZ010000183.1:0-5120 GCA_048631945.1 Gammaproteobacteria bacterium
ATATAGCTGTGCCCCGTTATCCAGCCCGGATCGGCCGCACACCAGAAGATGTCGGTTTCCTTTATATCAAATACCCACTTTAATGTGCGGTTTATACCGACCTGGTAGCCGCCATGGACATGGACAATCCCCTTCGGCTTGCCGGTGGTACCTGAGGTGTACAGAATAAACAGGGGGGCTTCGGCATCCATGGGCACGGTTTCAAAATGGGCGCTTTTTCCTTCAACCACGTCCTCGTACCAGACATAACGGCCATCAGTCATATCGACCGGGATATCGGCCCATCTTATCACGACAACGGTCTCCACAGTAGGGCAGTGTACCATGGCCTCATCCACCGCGTCTTTCAGCTTGACGACCTTCCCGTTTCGGTGGAACCCGTCAACCGTGATGATGACCTTTGCTCCAGCATCATTGGTGCGCTCACGCAAGGCCATGCTACTGAAACCGGCATAGACCACGCTGTGGATGGCCCCGATCTTGGCGCAGGCCAGCAGGGTGATCGCCATATGGGGGATATTCGGAAGGTAGACGGTCACCCGGTCCCCTTTCGTGACACCGAGTGCTGTAAGCGCATTAGCAAACATATTGGTGTAGCGGTACAGATCATAATAAGTCATGCGGGCCCGAACTCCAGCTTCGCTCTCAAATATGATTGCTACCTTGTTCTTGCGGTGGGTCTTCACATGCCGGTCCAGAGCGTTATAGGCAATGTTGGTCTTGGCATTAACAAACCACTTGTAGAAGGGGGCATCGGTCCTATCGAGCACCCTGTCCCATTTTCTGAACCAGTCTAATTCTTGGGCCGCTTCTTCCCAAAATCCTTCGAGGTCCTGTGTGCCTTTCTTCACAGCGGCTTCGTAATGGTTTGGGTCGATATTTGCGTTAACCACTAACTCAGGCAGCGGACGAAAAAGCCGCCTTTCATCCATCAAGGCTACGGTCGTCTCTCTGCCAAATTTAGACACATCTTCTGCCATGTCGAGTCCTCCTTATCACGAGGTATATACATTATGTTTGTGTTGCGCTGTCTTTAGCAAAGTTGGGAACATCCGGCATTTTCAGTGCAGGGTGTCAATCGCACGGAAAGCCATCAGTCTGCGGATACTTTGACCAGGAAAGGTGGCATGTAATTATGCTACACCTTCCCCGTCTGTTTTTCAACTCGTTATCCCCAGTTGCTTACCGAAAGGGTCTGAGGATTTTCTTGAGCGCCTTGCAAACCTCCTGTCCGAGACGAAAGCCGCCTGTTACGCATGGGTATTCATCCCTAATCATGCCCATTTTCTTTTTCGAACTGGTGACGATTGGAAATGAACGCCCCAGGAGTCGGGTTCGCAGTGGAAAGAGGTGAGGCCATTGCTCATGAAAAAGGCTTATAAATTGACCGAGTAACTTTCTTAGTTTTTTAACAGCTTTCCCATTTTCAGCGCGCTTTCAGCGCATACACAGGCTTTGCTTCACGCTTTGTGAGAAGTAGTGCCTGCTTCATGCATAGACAGCTCCAGTACGGCAAACTGGGCCGTCTATCATCGGAAGACTAGCTGTATATCTTCGTCTTGATGTCAATCCCGAACCGCTTCATCCGATTCCAAACAGTTACCCGGGAAACCCCTAGTATTCTGGCAGCTTCTGACCTGTTACCCCCTGCCAGCTCAAGCGCATTAACAAGGTCTAGTCTTTTCATCTCTTCTCGACTGATGGAAGCCTTCTTGGCCATACCTTCAACTTTTTTTGCCTGGTGAAACCTGGGCGGTAAGTGATGCAGTCGGATTAACGACTCCCCACAACAGACAAGTGCATATTCGAAGGCACTTTTCAATTCCCTCACATTGCCCGGCCAGAGATATTCCATGAAGATGCCCATCGCTTCATTACTTATTCCCTTTGCCTTGCTTCCACTTTTTAACCTAATTTTGCGGAAAAAAGATTCCGCCAGAAGTGGTATGTCCTCAGGCCTTTCCCTTAGAGGTGGCAAAAAAATCGGTATGACATTGACCCTGTAGAACAGATCGTCCCTGAAAGCACCCTGATTAACACGCTCTTTCAGGTCCTTATTCGTTGCCGAGATAATGCGCACATCAACGCGGATTGAAGTGTTGTCTCCGACGCGTTCAAAAATACCTTCTTCAAGAACTCGAAGCAACTTGACTTGCGTTGACAGTGGAAGATCGCCAATCTCGTCTAAAAAAATACTGCCGCCTGCGGCCGCCTGAAACCGTCCTTTCCTGCTCCGATAGGCTCCTGTATAAGCTCCTTTAACATGCCCGAAAAGCTCGCTCTCCAGGAGAGATTCTGTTAATGCCGCACAACTGACCTTAACAAACGGTTCCCGTCTGCGCTGACTTATCGTGTGAATGGCTTTAGCTACCAGGTCTTTCCCCGTGCCACTTTCCCCAAGAATAAGAACTGGCGCATCAGACAAGGCGGCATTGCTGACCAGCTCGAACACACGCTGCATCTTGGCAGAAACCCCAAGGATCCCGTGGAAACCATCTTCCGATCTGAGCTCACGTCGGAAGGCTTCGATCTTCGTATCTTTCTCAATGATTTCAGTAATATCTGTTACCGTTTCCACGGCTCCCATAACATTGCCATTTGCGTCACGAAGAAGCGATGCGTTTTTGATGACATGAGCAGAGGTTCCGTCTTTGCGAATCAGGGTGCTTTTTCGCATGTTGAAACTCCCCGTGCGGAATAAGACACACCACCCCTCTCCTTTGTTTTCCCGAGCAATCTCACAGATATCACACTTTAGAACGGAACATTGCTTTCCAATCAATTCATTTCGGCTGTACCTTGTTATGGTTTCAAGCGCCTTATTCACGCTGATGATAGTCCCCTCTTTGTCTATCACCATCAATCCGTCTTGGATCGTATCCACGACTGTCTTCCAGTATTCATTCAGTTCTTGCTCAAGCATGGGGCCACCTGTTAAAATTTAACATGTGTTTAATAATTTATCTTAACAATTTAACAGTTTTTCGGCAAGGAAAATCTAGTGGTAGCTGACTGGCGACTATCCTTCCTCGCTTTAGCCTATCAGAAGAAGGATGGCATCCTATGCTATAACAGTCTGTATTCCATGTGACCTCACCTGCCCCTTCCCAGAAAATAAGTTTTTTCAGCTAGATGCATGCCCATCAAGGCATGGAAGCGACCGATTATTCATTTCCTTGGTGTATAGGTTCACTGACCGTCAGCAACTGGTTGGCAAGTGGGACTATGTATCCCGAAAGTTGGCAGGGGTTTTGCGGTAGTAACTAGTAAAAACGTACTGGACAATAGCCAATTTGGAATACGACATTGCTCATCAACTCGATCTTCGCGGAATGATTGCTCCCGTGACGCTTCTGAAGCTGACGCAAGCCTTCAGGAGGCTAAATCCGGGCGAAACACTGGAAATTCTGGGAAGTGATGTTCAAACCCGAAAGGACCTTTTCAAGGTTTTGCAGGCATCACGTTATGAGCTAATCAGTTGCCAGGATGATATGACGTTTTACCGTGTCCGGTTGAGAAAAAGACACTGATCATGAATGACAACGGAAATCAGCAACATATGACAGCTTACACGGCCAAGTCCCAAGAAAGAACGTCCGTACCGGGCATTGCTTCGGCACGGCTGTTCACCATTGTAAAAGCCTATTAGGGAGGCAGCTCACAATGCACAAAAAGATTTTGGTCGCTGTCGGCGACTGTGTCTATTCGCAGCACGCTGTTAGATATATAGCCAAGCTGTCCTCTGCCGCGACAGACCTAACCTATACGCTTTTTAGTGTCTGGCCAGCGGTTCCAGAGCTCTTAGTCGAAGCGGCCAAAAGAGACCCTAAAGCCAAGGCTGAAATTGCCGAACTTGTTCGTGTATATAGGGAACCAGCTGGGAAATCTGTACAGAATTTCAAAGAGATCATGATGCAAGAGGGGATACCCGAAAGGCGTATTGAAAAGGTGATCGAGCCCGTGCAAGTGGGAGCAGCCAAGGACATCCTCGACTGGGCCGCCAAGCATGGCCACGATGCAATCATTATAGCGCGCAGGGGGCTGACGCCCAGTTGGGATTTTTCTATTGGTACGATTCCGGCTAAAGTTGTTGATTGCGGACTCGAGATTCCCGTTTGGGTTGTTGCCGGAGAAAGCACTTCCATGAAGACCCTGCTGGCTGTTGATGGATCTGAGAATTCGCTTCGGGCTGTCGACCACCTAATTCATATAGCATGGGGGAATACCGATATCAGCATTACGTTGTTCCATGTTATACCTTATCTTAGGCATTACTACTCCGTTGATGTTGAAAAAAGCAGGGACTACCTCCAACTGGTGATGAACCGTGAGAACGAGCGTCGCATGGAAGACTTTTATGAAAAGGCTTATGAACGGTTGAAAATCGCGGGGCTAAGAAGTAGCCAGATCAATACTACTACTTGCAGAAGGAGCAATGACATTTCTACAGCAATATACGGGGAAGCGAAGGCTGGGCAGCACGGTACCGTGGTAGTGGGCAGACGAGGTGAAAGGGGGGCCTTTTTCTCAGGACAAATTGCCAAAAGGTTAATACACACATGCGAAGATCAGACCCTATGCATTGTCCCGTGAAGCACAAATGGAAGGCCTGTCCAGTTCATAGAATCAACGAGTTTTGAAAATCCTTGGCGATTTAATACGACCGGCTGTGAAGCTAAAAAAAGGAAATTTCGATAACTATAACCGCCAAGTAGAACATAGCGGAGCTTGGCATAACTGTCCAGGATTAGGTTAATAACTTCTCTTGATATCGAAGGTCTTTCAACATTTAGAATTAGAGACAAGGCAGGCGGATTCTTAGGTTGAAAATATGGGTGTAGCCCGGGGAGGCATACAAGAAAGGAGGTAGTGTGTGGAATTAGTACCCTTAGACTGCCTGTCAACGTACAAGCCGATAAGGTAGAGGCAACCTTTGATAAGGGCGTTTTAAAGATAACGCTTCCTAAAACAGAAGGGGCCAAGAAAAAGGAAATAGAGGTCAAGGTTAAATGAGCTCACATTTGCCCTCCCCAGGCACAACGACAGGAAATACAAGGTATGGCTTATTTCTCAAAACAAAAAAGGAGGTGAAAGACAATGGTAGAAATAAAGAAAATTCT
>JAIWEZ010000184.1:0-5104 GCA_048631945.1 Gammaproteobacteria bacterium
GGGGTAGAGAATACCTTTCTTGTGACAGAGCAGGGCGGCGAGAAGCTGACACACGGTTCAGATGAGATGACCGTCGTCTCGTAGGCGCTTAGTTATGGAATTCGTGTTTTTTCTGGCAGAAAATAAATCCGAATATCGAATGTCGAAATCCGAAACAAATTCAAAACTCGAATTTCCAAATGTTCAAAACAGCGCCGTTTTTTGTGGAATACGATTTCTTATGTTTCGGTCATTTGTGCTTTAGAAATTCGGTCATTGTTTCGAATTTCGATATTCGAATTTCGTATTTTCCGGCTCATCCGGGTTAGGCGCTATGAGCCAATTTTATCCAAGTTCTTTACCAAAGACCGAACAGCGTCTGCCGATTTTTTCAAAGCGGCATCCTCTTCTTGTGTCAAGGTGACCTCGATAATTTCCTCGACTCCGTCCTTTCCCAATTTCACCGGAACACCGATAAAAAGATCGTGGATGCCATATTCCCCCTGCAAGTAGGCGGCACATGAAAGGATCTTCTTCTTGTCTTTGAGGATAGAATCGGTCATTTCCACTACGGCTGATGCAGGTGCGTAATAGGCGCTTGCGGTCTTTAACAAGCCGATGATCTCAGCACCACCTTCTCTAGTGCGCTTTACAAGTGCATCGACTCGCTCCTGCGGCAACAGTTCGGTTATGGGAACACCTGCAACCGTGGAATAGCGGGGCAACGGTACCATGGTCTTGCCGTGGCCGCCCAGAACAAGGGCATGTGTGTTTTTCACCGATACATTTAGCTCCATGGCAATAAAAGTGCAGAAGCGGCCGGCATCCAGGACACCGGACATTCCCACGACTCGATTCCTGGGAAATTTGCTGGCTTGAAAGGCAACGTGACACATAACATCCAGAGGATTGGTCACAATAATGAGTATAGCATCAGGCGATAAGGGGGCCACCCGTTCGATGATATCCTTCACAATCTTGGCATTGGTTGCCAGCAGATCCCCCCGACTCATGCCTGGTTTACGCGGGATGCCCGCTGTTACGACAACGACATCAGATCCTTCAGACGCTTCGTACGCGTTGGTTCCTGTGAGCCTGGCATCATGTTTTTCAATCGCGGCCGCCTCCTGCAGGTCCAAAGCCTTCCCTATGGCCTTACCCTCTGCCCTGCCGACCAAGACCACGTCGGCAAGTTCCTTTTCCGCCAGTCTTTGCGCCACTGTTGCCCCCACGTTACCAGCACCAACAACCGTTACCTTTTTGTCCATCGTCGTATCTCCCTATTCAATGTCATTAACTTAAGAACCGTTCCTTTAAGGTCCCCCTTTAAAAAAAGGGGGATTTAGGGGGATTTTCAAACTCTTCAAAGAAATCCCCCCCTCCCCCCTTTAGAAAAGGGGGGAGATTTTGAGCTTAAATTAATGACATTGAATCCAAAATCCGAAATGGTATATTATGGCAACAATTACTATTGATACCGTTGGAAAGTATGAGGACCAAAATGTCACCATTTCCGGGTGGCTAACCCATAAACGCTCCAGTGGTCGTATACATTTTCTGGTGCTCAGAGATGGTACAGGCACTATGCAGGCTACTTTGATTCAGGGTGAGACTGACGAGCAGATATTAAAAGTGTACCCGGAACTCACCCAGGAATCTTCACTAACCGTCACAGGAACAATTCGCAAGGACAAGCGAGCTCCGGGGGGCTACGAGATACTGGTGTCTGGCATTGAGGTGCTTCAGATTGCCGAAGACTATCCTATTGCACCAAAGGAGCATGGTGTGGGGTTCTTGATGGATCACCGCCACCTGTGGCTTCGGTCTCCTCGACAGCAGGCTATCTTGCGTATTCGCCATGCCGTGGTCAACGCAGCACGCAAGTTCTTCGACGATCAGGGGTTCACGCTCCTCGATGCCCCGATCTTTACGCCCTCTTCATGCGAGGGTACCACCACCCTCTTTGAAACAGAGTACTTTGGAGACAGGAAGGCCTTTTTGTCTCAGAGCGGACAGCTCTACATGGAGGCCGGCGCAATGGCCTTTGGCAAGGTTTACTGCTATGGGCCCACATTTCGAGCCGAAAAGTCAAAAACCAGGCGGCATCTTACCGAGTTCTGGATGATAGAGCCTGAAATTGCGTTTGCTGATCTTGAGACCGTTATGAAGCTGGCTGAAGCCTTGATGGTGGCCATCGTAGAAGGTGTCATCAAAACCCGTCAACATGAGCTTGAGCTGCTGGGACGCGATATCAAGATGTTTGAGAAGATTCAGCCTCCCTTTTATATCATCAGTTATGATGAAGCCCTCCAGATCTTGAAGGATGCCGGGGAATCCTTCCCGTGGGGGGAGGATTTTGGAGGCGGCCACGAAACCATTATCTCAAATCATTTTGACAAACCTGTGCTGATTCACAGGTATCCTGCTCAGACCAAGGCCTTTTATATGAAAAACGATCCCCATCGCCCAGAGGTCGCCCTATGCGTGGACATGCTTGCCCCCGAGGGCTATGGAGAGATTATCGGGGGTGGGCAACGCGAGGATGATCCGGCTATCTTGAAGGAAAAAATCCGGAAGGCCGATCTGTCGGCTGAAAGCTTTGACTGGTATTTGGACCTGCGACGTTACGGAAGTGTACCCCATGCTGGTTTTGGTTTAGGCATTGAGCGAGCAGTGGCATGGCTCTGCGGCCTGGAGCATGTCAGGGAATCCATCCCATTTCCGAGGCTTATGGACAGGTTGTATCCATAAAGGGATTTAGGGATTGAGGAATTGAGGAATTCAAAATCAAACAAACTACCTTCAATTCGGAATTCCTGAATTCACAATTCCTGAATTAATAGAATATGCCTGTTGATCGAACAAAACTACTTCTTGACACCATCAAGAGACTCCTCAGACGAGAAGCTACGGTCCACCTCCACAAAATCGTGAATAAGACCCACGCTGCGGACCTGGCCGTCGTCTTCCGGTTTTTGACAGTCCGTGAGCAGGAAGCACTTTTTGACCTCCCCGAGACTGTTGAGCAAAAGGCTATGCTCTTCAGTGAATTGGAAGAGGAATTACTAGTTAAGCTGATTGAAGACATGCCGGTCGAAAAAATCGTTGAGATCCTGGAACAGATGCCCAACGATGATGTGGCCGACCTGCTCGGGAAGCTCTCTGATGAACGGGCCCAGGCCCTGCTCGATCTCATGACAAAGGAAGAGTCCGAAGAGGTGGAAGGGCTGCTCCGTTACGATGAACAGACCGCCGGCGGCATCATGCTACCGGACTTTATCGCCCTGAAGGAGGAAACCACCGCAAGAGAAGCCATTGAGGCATTGCAGAAAGAGTATGTGGATATTGAGATGCCCTTCTATCTGTATGTGGTTAACGATCGCCGCCGTCTTGTTGGCGTTATCTCGCTGCGGCAACTCGTTGTGGTGCCACCTCATACAAAACTGAACGCGATTATGGCCACCGATGTCGTGAGTGTCCAGACGAACACAGACCAGGAAGAAGTGGCTAGAATCGTAGCACGTTACAATATATTGGCTGTGCCGGTGGTTGATGAGAGCAATGAGCCGGTCGGCATCGTTACGGTTGACGACGTCATTGATATCATTCGCGAGGAAGCCACGGAGGATATCTTGAAAATGGCAGGGGCGGGTGAAGATCTCGTGGAAACCCAGTCGGTCTTAAAGAGCACCCGAATCCGACTCCCCTGGCTTTTGGCCAGTTGGATCGGAGGCATAATCGCCTTTTTTATCATCGGCTACTTTGAGAGCAGCCTGAACAAGCTTATATACCTTGCGGCCTTTATACCGATCATCATGGGAATGGGTGGAAATATTGGAACTCAGTCTTCCACAATTGTTGTTCGAGGCCTTGCCACGGGTCGCCTGAACGTTAAGCAAATATGGGAGGTTGTGTTGAAGGAGCTGGCTATTGGGTTTCTCCTCGGCTTTTTTTACGGGATCCTGCTTGGGTTCGTCGCTCACGTCACTTTGCCAACACAACAGCCGGCCTTAATGCTCGGGGTGACCGTAGGGCTTGCCGTCATAAGTTCCATGACCATTGCCGCCGTGGTCGGCTCACTTGTGCCCATGGTCTTTGCCCGCATCAACGTTGATCCGGCTGTTGCCACAGGGCCTTTTGTGACCACTTCCATCGACATCGTAAGCGTATTCTTCTACTTCCAGATTGCAACCGTGCTGCTCCATTTGTAGCCCTCATGCCGCCCGTATCTTCCCCTGCCATTATGCTCCGTGCCGTCGAGCACGGTGACTATGACAAAATCGTTACCTTTTTTACCCTTAAACGAGGCAAAATTTCACTCATTGCAAAGGGAGCCAAAAAGAGCATCAAGCGGTTTGCAGGAGCCTTAGAACTCTTTTCGGTCTTGAACCTGGTTTGGAGCTACGGCCGAGGCCGGGGGCTACCAATCCTCCAGGAGGCCTCGATAGTCCATCCTTTTGAGCAGATCAGAACCAATATTATCTGGACAGCCTATGCCAGTTATTGGTGCGAGTTGGTTTATGCGTGGATGGAGCAAGGCCAACAGCAGTCTTCTGTCTACAGGCTCCTTAAGCATACACTGGATCAGCTCAACCGTAGGAGCATGTCTGAGCACGCCCTTCACATCACTTTCCAGGTCCGCTTCATGACCATAAGTGGTTTTAGGCCCGGTTTTGATCATTGCAATATCTGCCGGACGCCCCTTGAGGGATTTGGGCGCTCCTCTGTTGCATTCGACGTTAGGCGGGGAGGTGTAATATGCGAAAAATGCGCACCCCAAGAAGCAGTTCCTCTCTGTCTTTCCAAGGGAACCGTAAAGCTCCTCAGGTGGGTTTTGAACGCACCAATAGAAAAGCTCAACCGGCTACGGTTCTCCAGGCAGGCCATTGAAGAAAGTCAGCGAATGCTTGAAGCCTTTGTACCGTACTATCTCGGGAAAGAAACAAAAAGTATGAATTTCTTGAAGCAGCTCAAGTCTGCGTTTCCGCATTGATTCCTTTACAAACCGGGCGTTACAGTGTATTCATGGAAGGGAAAATGTCTAAAGTTGAAGAAGGGTTGTGAACAGCCGGTCTTATGTCTTAAGCAGCAACCGTTCACCGCCTCCTCCCCCAAATGTCATTTC
>JAIWEZ010000185.1:0-5092 GCA_048631945.1 Gammaproteobacteria bacterium
AATCCCCCTTTTTTAAAGGGGGACCTTAAAGGAACGGTTCTTAAGTTAATGACATTGAATGACAAGTGACAAATAATGGAGGAATAACATGGCTTTGACAGGAATTCAGATTTACAAACTTTTGCCCAAGACCAATTGCGGGGAATGCGGGGTGCCCACCTGCCTGGCATTTGCCATGAGCCTGGCCGCAGCCAAGGCAGAGCTGGCCGCCTGTCCATATGTTTCAGAGGAGGCCAAGACAGAGCTGGCTGACGCCTCAGCCCCTCCCATCAGGGTGGTGGAGATCGGCACAGGGGAAAGGAAACTCAAGATTGGCGGCGAAACGGTCCTTTTTCGCCATGAGAAGACCTTTATTAACCCCACCGGCATAGCCGTCCTTGTTACAGATGAGATGAGTGATGAAGATGTGGCAGGTCGCCTTGAGCGATTCAAGACATTGGAATATGAGCGGGTAGGCCTCACCTTAAGAGCAGATCTTTTTGCCGTGAAATCGCTTTCTGGCGATGCCGGCAAATTTGAGGCCCTGGTTACAAAGGTAAAAAGTCAAACAGACTGTGGCATCATCCTCATGACTGAGGACCCCGGCGTGATGGAGGCCGGCCTGAAGGCATGCGCGGATCGTAAGCCCCTGATCTTTGCAGCAACCAAGGAAAATGCAGAACCTATGGCCGCCCTGGCCAAAGAGCACGGGTGTCCCCTGGCAGTAAAAGGCGACGGCCTGGACGAAGTCTCTGATTTGACAACGAAGCTGACGGAAGGTGGTTTAACTGATCTTGTTATTGATTCAGGTGCCCGTACCATAAGGAAGGCCTTTGAAGACCAGGTATTCATCCGTCGAGGGGCCCTCTTGAAGAAATACAAACCCCTTGGCTTTCCGACGATTGCCTTGCCATGTGAAATGACCGATGATTTCATGCAAGAGACATTGATTGCCTCCATGTTTGTGGCAAAGTACGGCGGCATCGTTGTCCTTTCGGACATACAAGGGCACAGCCTGTTCCCGCTTCTGCTTGCCCGTATGAACATCTATACGGACCCACAGCGTCCGATGGCCACGTCTCCGGGTATCTATGAAATTGGAGGGCCAAATGAGGACTCCCCCGTGCTGGTCACATCCAACTTTTCTCTTACTTACTTTATCGTGTCAGGCGAGATCGAAGCGAGCCGCGTTCCAGCATGGCTTATCATTGTTGATACCGAGGGCCTCTCTGTACTTACGGCCTGGGCGGCCGGCAAGTTTGTTGGGGACATAGTCGGTATCTCTCTCAAGAAATCCGGCATCATGGAAAAGGTCAGGCATAAGAAGGTTGTCATACCAGGTTATGCTGCAGCTATCTCGGGTGATCTCGAAGAGGAACTTGGGGACTGGGAGGTTCTGGTGGGGCCTAGGGAATCGGCCCATATTCCGGCATATCTTAAGGAATGGAAGGTGGGGTAGGGAGGTTTCATGATTCTGATCGGTGAAAACTTGAATATAATGGTTACATCAATCGGCCAAGCCATGAAAGAGCGTAATCCTAAGCCGATACAAGACTTGGCAGTGGCCGAGGCCGAAGCCGGAGTGGATTATATTGACATAAACTTAGGTCCTGCCAGAAAGGGCGGGGAAGAATTGATGGAGTGGATGGTCACAATCGTCCAGGAAGTCGTGGATCTTCCCCTCTATCTCGATACGACCAATGTAAAGGCGATCGAGGCCGGACTCAAGGTTTACAAGAACAAGCAGGGCAAGGCGGTTGTTAATTCTATCATGTGCCGTCCTGAGAGGATGGAGGCACAAATTCCTCTGGTCACAAAATACGATGCGGGCATGGTTGCGCTGCTTTGGGGGCCGGAAGGGATGCCCAGGGATGCGGCCGAGCGGGGACTCCTTGCTGCCGACATACTCCAGAGGGCCGCAGAGGCTGGTGTGGCAGGAGAGGATATCTGGGTCGATCCCATTGTAACACCTGTTAATGTCCAGCAGAATCAGCTGCTGGAGTGTAATCAGTTCATGCCGGAGCTGGAAATGATTGCAGAAGTGCTGGCCCCTGGTTGCAAATCAACGTGTGGGCTTTCAAATGTCTCCAATGGAGCGCCGGACCATCTCCGGCCCATCCTCAATCAGACGTACATGATGATGCTCGAAAAGCTTGGGATGAAGTCCTGTATCGTGGATGCTTTTGACAAGGATCTGCATGAATTCGCACGTGGCAAACAGCCGGAAAACACTGCTATAGTCCATCGAGTATTGGACGGGGATGAACCAGATATGGGCAGCCTCAACAAGGAGGCCCAAGGCTATGTGAAAACGGCAAAGGTGATCTTGGGTCATTCCCTCTATTCGGATTCATGGTTGGAACTGTAGTCATTGCGGAATGCAGAGTGCGGATTTTGTAAATTCTGAGATAATGTTTTTAGGGTAGATCAGCGTAAATCTTTCAGACAGATCAGTCTAGCATTAACTACCAGATACTGGATGGCAGATTGCGGATATTGAGTGCTGGTTACGCGTTCCCAGAATTATTTCTCATTCCGCAATGCGCAATCCGCAATCGAAATAAAGGAACATAAGCGTATGCTCTACACAATCACTCTATACACTTCTCTTGCCATCTTTGTAGCTGGCTTAATCTACAGGATATCAAGCTGGTTCCGATATAAGATCGGCCCGGATGCCACGGGGATTCCCGCGTCAACAAGAGTTTCCTCGGCTGTGAGCGCCATTGGATCGACGATATTCAGCGCCAAGATAGGCATATTGCTGAAGGTTTTTCTTCTGGATGTGCTCTTGCAAACTTGGTTGTTGAAGAAGGATTTCCTCCGGTGGTTGGCCCACATCTGTATATATGTCGGGTTCATGCTCCTGCTTCTGATGCATGGGCTCGATAAGCTCATTACCTCTGTAGTGTTCGATAACTACTATTCTACGCTTAATCCTTTTATGTTTTTGAGAGACTTCTTTGGCCTGGTCGTTATAGTTGGCGTAGGGATTGCCATTTATAGGAGACTTCTTTCAAAGGGCCCCCGTCCGCAATCGACTGGTGTTGATTACTACGCCATCATCATATTGGCCGTCATCATGATTTCCGGCGTTATCTTGGAAGGAACCAAAATCGTATCTAATTCGAGATATCAGGAGATGGTCGATGAATATGCGGGCCTGGATGAAGAAGAGACGGAAGATCTCATGGCTCTCGGGGCTTACTGGGTCCAGAAATTTGGCGTGGTTTCTCCTGATATAAAAGGGCCTTTTGACAAGAATACACTCCAGCAAGGTATGCAACTTCATGAGATGAGCTGTGCAGAATGTCATTCGCGTCCCCAATGGGCATTTATGGGCTATGGCGCATCCAGGGTCATGTCGCCGATGGCATCCCTCTTGGACCGGGCCAATATACACACTTTATTGTGGTATATCCATTTCCTGGCCTGCTTCTTTGGCCTGGCCTACCTTCCATTCAGCAAATTTTTTCATATCTTTTCCACTCCTGTGTATCTGCTGGCAAATGCTGTAAAGAAAGAAGGGAAATCAGATCCTGCAAATATGGCTACTATGCGGGCTATTGAAATGGACGCCTGCACGCATTGCGGTGAGTGCACAACACGCTGCTCTGTTGCTGTGGCTTTCAACGAAATTTCTAACCCAAATATCCTTCCGCATGAAAAGTTGGCTGCATTCAGGAGACTTCTGTCCGGCAGGGGGCTGAGTAAAAAGACCCTTATGACTATTCAGGAAGGGAGCTATATCTGTACTGATTGCCATCGTTGCACAGATGTGTGTCCGATCGGTATCAACCTGGAAGACTTGTGGTTGAACTTGAAGGCGCATCTGGCTGAACTTGGCTACAACAAACCCGAGGCCTGGGCCAGAGAGGCCATAGGCGCTGAGTTCAACTTGGTAAAGCTTAAGGACAAGACCTTGTCCCTGACTCCTGTTGACAAAGGATTTGTGGGTGAGCTGACCGGCTCGGCACAGGCCAGTACATTTTCGGTTTGCTTTGGATGCCAGAATTGCACCAATGTGTGTCCAGTGGTGGGAAACTACGAAAACCCGAAGGAGATGGTCGGCCTCCTACCGCATGAGATCATGCATTGTCTTGCACTGAAACATAAGGAACTGGCGCTTGGCTCCAAGATGCTGTGGGACTGCGTAACCTGTTACGAATGTCAGGAACACTGCCCCCAGGGGGTGCGCGTGACGGACGTACTTTACCAACTAAAGAATTTAGCCCTAAAACACCTAAAAGAGAAAGCGGCATAGGAGATAGTATAAAGTTATGAAATTTGCACTGTTTCTCGGGTGTAACATCCCGGTCCGTCTTAAACACTACGAGTCAGCCTCAAGGGCAGTTCTTCGGGAACTGGATGTGGAGCTGGTGGATATTGCCGAGTTTAATTGTTGTGGGTATCCATTGAGAAACATCGACTTAAAGGCTTTTGTGCTCTCTTCAGCCAGGAATTTGGCCTTGGCTGAAAGGCAAAACTTAAACATGATTATCTTGTGCAAGTGTGGCTACGGTACCATACGGATGGCAGACTATCTTATAAGGGAAGATGCGCGTTTGCGAGAAGATGTTAATAGGACACTTGCCAAAGAAGGCTTGAGTTATAACGGAGATATTCAGGTTAAGCATATTCTAAGTGTTCTCTTTAACGATGTAGGTATTGGGGTGATCAAAGAGAAGATAACCAGACCATATGAAAATCTCAAGATTGCTACTCATTACGGATGCCACGCATTGCGTCCCAGCAACATTGTTCAATTTGACGACCCAGTGGCCCCCTCACTGTTCGATCAACTAGTGGAAGTCACAGGGGCTGAAAGCGTTGACTGGTCCACCAAGCTTGACTGTTGCGGCGGCCCTTTGCTGGGGACGAATGACGAACTCTCCTTGGATTTTACTGAGAAAAAGTTGGCTGATGCAAGAATGGCAGGCGCTCACTACCTGACCACAGGGTGTACGTTTTGCCAGGTTCAATTTGACACAGTGCAAAAGATGGTGGCAACTGAGAAGGGCACAAACCACCATGTACCGTCCATCTTATATCCGCAGCTCCTGGGGCTCTGTATGGGTATAGACAAAAACGTCCTAGGGCTCGACAGCAATCA
>JAIWEZ010000186.1:0-5087 GCA_048631945.1 Gammaproteobacteria bacterium
CTCTCAAGAAAGAGGGAGGGCGGCTCATCTTTACCTTCCATCACTGGCGTCACGAGGCATGGGCCGAACTAGCTCTCTCTTTGAAAAGGGCGGGATTTTTGTTGGTTAACCGCTACATTGTGTTTTCCGAAAACCCGGTTTCTGTGCATATCCTTGGTCTTAAATCTCTCAAACACGATGCTATTCTGGTTCTGAGACCAGAGACGGTTGGGAGAAAATCTGGTAAATGGTCCAAACCTCGCAAAATTGACACCACAGATAGCTATTCATTCTGCCGTGACTGTGGAACAGCGTTAGGCTGGTTTCTGGCCTCAGATATAGATGAAAAAAGTATGCGCAGAGAGTGGCAACACTTGCTTGGAGGAAACGATGGTGCCAAAACATCCCGCTGAAGTATTTGGGTATCCCATCGGGGCAAGATCAGCAAAAGCTAAAGCGGCCCGCAGGAGGCATTGGTGCCCTTTTGCAAACGAGAAATGCAATAAACAAAGCCGTCTCGTTCAATATCCTATGGGAGTATGCTCTGTGCAGTATGGCAATCAGGTTATAGCGTTATCTCCGAGAAGGTTTCTGCAAGACAACACTGTCTTTAAAGACATTGCAGACCACCATTTCAAGACAAGGGATAATCTATTGCTTTTTAGTGAGGTTGGTCTCGCTGGCACTGGAAATTTTGATTTCGTGATGGTGAAACACAAGCCGCTTAGCAGCGACATTGAGGATTTCGTCATTATAGAATTTCAGACAGGACAGACTACAAGCACAGGCAAGTTGGTTCAAGCGCTTAAAGATTATCTTGGGGGAAAAGATATCAAAGGGAAGTCTTACGCATTCGGCCTAAATATGGCTGATATCTGGAAGCGCTCATTCACCCAAATTCTGAACAAGGGTATTGTCCTCGAAAAGTGGAGTCACAAAATATATTGGGTAGTGCAAGAACCGGTTTATCAAAATCTTCTGGATCGTTATAACCTTGATGGAATGAGGTACAATAAAGAGCACTCCACTGTCTTTGCAATATATGACCTGAAATATGAGAATGGTAAATATAAACTATTTCAGACAAGAATCGAATCGTCCACCATAGACAATCTGTTTAGAGCTTTTCGGAATAATCCGAACACTCCGTCTAAGGACGCTTTCGTTGATAAACTGAAGACCAAACTTAGAGCCAAGATGGAGTTGAAGTTGAACCTTGGGTAGGATGACACAGCGACGTAATTTATCGTGGGGATAGTCATGCATTCACGCGTTTGTTTCGACCTCGAGAAGCAGGTGCTTTTCTCTCGCCAGTCTCTGTCCACTTCCCACTGCTCTGCTGACACTGGATTCGTACATGCCAAGATTGTCGGCAAAAGACTGAACGCTCACCGCCCGTTCGTTTCGCTCACTTGAGCCACCCCAGTTAAATGCTTTCAGGTTTAACAAGGCTCGCAGGTTTTTTCTGAACCATATCCTCCCACACCAAAGATCCCTATAACGTGATAAAAATCACGATTGTTGCCCGAAACCCCTTGGAGGAGATAGGCCGCAGAATCAAAATCGCCGCCCCCTTTCTCTTTCCAGACATTGGAGGATTCCCTGGAGGCCTCATTGCACCCACGGGTGGCATATCCATGGCAAGAAAAGGAAAAAGAGGGAGGGTTGAGGAAAAGGATTAGGAGGCAGAACGATTTCATTTGCGTTTCCTCCGATTTCTGCTATGCTCGCCACGCTGTGCAATAGGCTGAAGCATGTCCCGTTGCGTTGTATTTATCCGTGTTTTTCCTGTCCGGGGAGGGAAAACTGGCTTGTACCAACCAAGGAAGAAAGGAGGGAACACATGGGAAAAAAACAACTCAAGAAAATCCTCGCAGGATTTAGCATCGCCAGCTTGCTCACTGGCTCGGTATTAACGCTTTCTGGTTGTAACACGAAGAGTTCAACCAGTTGCAGCGGGAAGACTGGCGACAGTGAAACCAAGCAAGAAGGAACCAAAACCAGCTGCAGTGGAACGAAAGAAGGCGCCAAGACAAGCTGCAGCGGGACCAAGGGCGAGACCGGTCAGTAATCGTTCCATCGCTTGTCCCGTAAATGTTACATTGCCTGGGGACTTCTATGCTCCTGCCTATTTGCTTTTCAGGAACAACGGGGATAGTTTCGAACTTACTGGCACAGTCGAGAGGCCCACGCGGGCCTCTTTTCTGTGTCGAGATCTGAAAGAGTGACTGAGTGTGCAACCGTCGGACGAGGAAAGGCTTGAAAAGATCTACCCCAATTGCCGAGCTATTCTGGACCCGAGTGCGTGGAAGCGAATCGTCGACGCATTTGGATTAAATTCCAAGCCGGACACTTTTTGGGAAATCCTTGCTCGCCAGGTGGACGATCTTAACTTACCCGCTTATCTGCCTGAGCTGGCCAGGCTCGAATGGATTATCCACAACGTAGATAGACAGAACAATGACGTCCTACCACAAGTCGACCAAGTCGTAGTCAATCCCACGCTCCAGCTGGTCGAGTTGAGCTGGAAGAATCTGATCTCACTCTTAGGTCCGCGAGAAATCACCCCAACCTCAACACCGGAGCCCGGCAGGGAATTCATCTTGGTGTGGCAGGATCCCAAGACGCGAGAGGTGAGGACTGAAGTCGCGTCAGACCAGGACCTCCTTGTGCTCAAGATGGTAGTTGAGGGTATTGAACCAGAAGAGGTTGCAGACGAGGCGTCCCTACCTGTTGGTGCAGTCGACACTGCCATAGACCGGGGCATTCATAGAGGTATCCTGCTCCAACCTGATTCACGCATTCGGCGGGATGCGGATAGCTTTCCAGTCACACAGAACATAAGTGAACGTTTCCTCGTAAGCCCCACGTTTTCAATCCAATGGCACATTACCCAAGCGTGTGACCTGCACTGCAAACACTGTTACGACCGCAGCAGTCGGTCCCCGCTCAAGTTGGACCAAGCCCTCAGAATTCTAGACGACCTCCGTGCATTTTCCCGCAGCCGATACGTGAAAGGACATGTGTCATTTACAGGTGGCAATCCTTTTCTGTATCCGGATTTTTTCGAACTTTATCGTGCTGCATCAGAAAGGGGTTTCACTGTTGCCATACTCGGCAATCCCGCTCCGAAAAAAAAGATCGAAGAACTGATCGCCATCCAGCGGCCTGACTTCTATCAGTTGAGCCTGGAAGGGCTTCCTGAACACAACGACGCCATCCGTGGAGCCGGCCACTTCCAACGAGTGATCGAATTCCTGGAGGTGCTGCGCGACCTGGACGTTTCCTCCATGATCATGCTTACGCTTACCAAGGATAACCTCGATCAGGTCCTGCCGCTTGCTGAAATGCTTCGTGAGCAAACAAATGCCTTCTTTTTTAACCGTCTTTCCATGGTGGGAGAGGGTGCCGGCCT
This sequence comes from Gammaproteobacteria bacterium, assembly GCA_048631945.1. Taxonomy (GTDB): domain Bacteria; phylum Desulfobacterota; class Desulfobacteria; order Desulfobacterales. The sequence continues at coordinate 3,395 of JAIWEZ010000186.1, forward strand.
CCAGCTTCCCTCGCTACACCAATTCGCCACCTTTCTTGAGACGTATCTTGAGGCTGCGAAAAACAATCCAATCCTCGGCCTGAAGGACAACCTATTCAACATAATCCATCACCGAAAGGGAATCGAACTCTTTGATGGATGTACCGGTTACGGCTGTGGTGCGGCATTTAACTTCGTGGCTATTCTTTCTGACGGAGAAGTCCATGCGTGCCGTAAGTTTCCCTCTCCAATCGGCAACATCTTTGAAAAGAGTATGGCCGAGATTTACGATTCTGACATAGCCAACCGTTATCGAACAGGCTGCACTGCCTGTCGGCCTTGCGTCATCCGTCCTGTCTGCGGGGGGTGTCTTGCCATCACCTACAGCCACGGCCTCAATATTTTTGAAGAGAAGGATCCATATTGCTTTATGACAATGCCACGATAGAGGTATAAGTATATCAGAACCTGGCGCTTTAAGTGGCGTTTCCCCTGAGATTGGTGGCTTTATTTCATGCGATAATGACGGCAACTCAATGTCATTAACTTAAGAGTCCAATCTCCCCCTTTGCCAAAGGGGGGTCGGGGGGGATTTTATCCAACTTCTCGAAATCCCCCTAAATCCCCCTTTTTTAAAGGGGGACTTTCAATGGCCATATCCCTTAAGTTAACGACATTGAACGGCAACTCACACGAGATTCAGTGACCAATCATAGTCATTGTAAACAATGCGCAGCGCAGAGGTGGCGTTCTCCAAAAAAACCTTCTCTTCAGGGTCATAGCGACACTTGATTATGAAGGAAAGAACACCTTCCCTACCGCCAAAGTCGTCTTCATACCATTTAAAAATCCTGGACACTCTCAGCACTTTACTCTCCTTCTCTACAATGACTTCGTCGCTATTTATGAAACCACTGGTAACAAGCTCTAGTTGTTCGTCAATCTCGCTTGCTTCATAAACATCGATTGGCGGGCAGGAATTGGAACCGCAAACCAAAGCGAAGTGTATTCTCGGATCAACTTCTTCGACGATGAATCTCTTTCGAGGATCACTGTCAGAAAACGGTCTGCGAGAGAGAAGGTGCTTTTTCTTGTTTCCCCTCAAAATGCCATGTTCAATGTCGTCCAGACTGAAAATATGACTACCCACATTGTAGCAAACCATGTTGAAAAAGGACGAAACTTCTTTTATACTTTTCCTGATGTTCAGATCTAGAATGCCATGGACCACAAGCGCATTGTAGATATTTATCCAGAATGCCAACTTTGCTTCTCTACTGGTTAGGGTATTCAGGTCAAAGAGAGTAAGGGCCTTCGCGGCACTGATGTAATCTTCAAAAGCATTAGAGTGTTTCATGCTCTCATAATTGACTCCCCCCTTCTCCATGTCATAAAAATTGAATTTCAGATTATCCATTCTGCTCTTTAGTTGTTGGGCAATATCTTCGCTACTAGCCGAGGTAGCTGCTTCAACAGATTGATTTAGAACAAGCTGCTTCATTGGTCCTCCAATATCATGCCTTAAGAAATAGTTTACGACCTTATTGCTTCCCCCTCCAAATCATTTAGGATGATGAGGCTACGGAGATCTTGTCCTGCCAGTCACATAATCCTGTCACTTACTACGGGGAGCATTAAATTGTTTGCATTTCATGTCTTCACCACCCACTCCCCTTCGGCGTTGCTCAGGATCGTTAGAGACGCGGAGAACGCG
>JAIWEZ010000187.1:0-5078 GCA_048631945.1 Gammaproteobacteria bacterium
CCAGGGGGGGGCCCAAAAACGGGGAACGAAAAGAAAAAGCGCAGGCGAAAAGACGAAAAGACGAGGGGCAGGGCGGGGAAGCTTGTGGCTTGGACGGGGAAGGCGAAGACGGAGATGGGGCGCGGGAACCGCGGAGGAGAACAACTGCGTACCCAAGCCCGACGGGGTCGTCTGCAGGGGCGAAGCGCCCGAGGAAACGCTCTCGGGCCGGATGTTAAGGTTGCCCCGAGGTGTAAAATTGATATGCTTAAATTTTTTTTCTTGACATTATGACTCTAAGCCGGTATTAAACAAAATAGTGGTGCAAAGTGGGTCTAAGTAGAGGCGGTTAAGGTCAAGATATGTTTCGGGGCAGTTCGTTACATAACCTGGATTCCAAAGGCCGATTGATTATTCCGGCTCGTTTTCGGGATGTGTTGAATCAAAGCGATGTAAATGGGCTTATGATCTCGAAGATGGATGGTGCCCTGTGTGGTTATACCTTTGAAGAATGGCGCAAGATTGAAGAGCGTATCCTAAATCTGGCTCGGAAAAGTGAAAATATGCGGCGTTTCCGTCGGATTTTCATAGGCAGTACCCATGAATGTATACTTGACAAGCAGGCACGCATTTTGATTCCACCACCCCTGCGGGAGTATGCGGGTCTAAACAAAGGGGTCGTTCTTGTAGGTGTGCTCGATCATTTTGAGATATGGGCTAAGGAAAGCTGGGCTAAAGAGGATGAGAATCTGCACAATGATCTGCAGAACGTGGAACTGAGGAACGAGATTGCTGAACTGGGGCTCTAAGGTGAGTGGACCATGCAATATCGCCATGTCCCGGTCATGGTCAAAGAGGTCATTGACTATCTAAACTGTTCATCTGGCAAGGCATATGTGGATGGTACCTTAGGGGGGGGTGGCCATGCTCAAGCTATTTTGGATGCCATTGGTGCAGAAGGCTGTCTGGTCGGCATCGACCGAGACCCGGATGCGATTGCCTATGCCGGAGAATCCTTCCATCGATATAAACCGAACGTTCAAATCTTTCACGATAACTATACCAATCTTCCAAAAATTCTTTCCCGGTTGCATATTGCCGGGGTGGACGGGATTTTGCTCGATCTGGGGCTCTCACTGTACCAACTGGAGGGAAGCGGTCGAGGTTTCAGCTTCATGAGGGAAGAGCCTTTGGATATGCGGATGAATCCGGAGCAGGGCCGAACGGCTGAAGCAATTGTGAACAGGTTATCGGAAAAAGAGCTTGCAGACATAATAGGCAGGTACGGGGAGGAGTCATGGGCCTTTCGTATTGCAAAGTCTATTGTGGCTGCACGCCGCCAGCAAGCGATCCGCTCAAGCTTACAACTTGCAGAAGTTGTTAAGAAGGCGATTCCAGCCCGTCATCGTAAGTGGCGAATCCATCCTGCCACGCGGACATTTCAAGCAATAAGGATTGCAGTGAACCAGGAGCTTGAAGCCTTGGAAAGATTTTTGGATGAGGCAGTTAATTTCCTGAATCCGGGGGGGCGGCTTTGCATCCTGTCGTTCCATTCGCTTGAGGACCGCATCGTCAAAGAGCGCTTCAAAGCCCTTGCCCGTGGGTGTAACTGTCCACCCCACTTTCCAATGTGTGTGTGCGGAAAAACACCCCAGGTGTCTATCCTGACCAAGAAGCCGGTGCGACCCGGTCAGGCAGAGGTTCAGGCAAATCCTATGGCTAGAAGCGCAAGGTTACGGGCGGCGGAACGGCTGAGTGACGATTGAATATTGACGATTGAATATTGAAAATCGGGGAAATAAATAGTCAATCGACAATAGTCAACAGTCAATTACAGAGGGGGCGCCATGAAGAAAAAAAGAGTTTCAAAGAAGCGAAATCCCATGATTGGCATACTATGGGTCGTAGCTGTAGTGGTTCTTATGGCAGAGCTCCTGGTCTATACCTGGTGTAGAGTGCAGTATGTGCAAACGGGGTATGAGATTACTGAAGCTACTCAAGAGCACCTGCATTTGAAAGAACTTTACAGTAAGCTCAAGATAGAGCGGGCCCGTTTGAGGTCTCCTGAGCGTATCACGCGTATAGCCCGGCAACGAGGGTTGGTGATGCCTGATTCAAAACAGGTCGTGGTGATTCCATGAGGAGCCGCAGCAAAAAGAAATCGAAGCCGTTAAAGTGGATTCGGTTTCGGATCATTGTAGTGGGGGCTGCTCTGGGGGTTTGCTTTGCCCTCATGATGGGCCGAGCTTTTCAATTGCAGGTCATCGAAGGCGAGCAGCTTCGGTCCAAGGCTGTAGGCCAGTACAAAAAGGCGCTTCACAACTTCTCCAAACGTGGCTCCATCTATGACAGAAACCGCGCTGAGCTGGCGGTAAGCATCGATTTATCTTCCATCTGCGCATATCCGGGAAAGATTAGTTCTACAAAGAAAACGGCTTCGGCTCTGGCAAGGGCCTTAAACATGAAGCGACGGCCTGTCTTGGAGAAGCTATTATCCGGCAAAAGATTTGTCTGGATCAAAAGACACGCAGACCCCACAGAGGTCTCGCAGGTCAGAGATTTGGAGCTGGATGGAATCGACTTTGTAACAGAGAGCCGCCGATTCTATCCTTTGAAGAGCCTGGCTGCACAGGCAATAGGGTTCTGTGGGATTGACGGTAGGGGTTTGGAGGGGTTGGAATTCTATTATGACTCCTTCTTGAAAGGCCGCGAAACTAACCGGACAGTATTAAGAGATGCCCTTGGCCGGGGGTTTAACGCTAAAGGTCCATCTCCTGAAGGCAAGCCGGGGTATAACCTGATTCTGACCATTGACAAAAACATTCAGTATATTACCGAGCAGGCCCTTTCTGAAGCTGTAATGGAGTTTTGGGCCAAGTCGGGCATAGCACTGGTGATCGCCCCCAGGACAGGGGCGGTACTTGCCATGGCCCACGTGCCGAGGTTTAACCCGAATTCCTTTGGCCAATATGAACCATGGTCGTGGCGGAACCGTGCGATTACGGACTCCTTTGAGCCTGGTTCCACATTGAAGATATTCCTTAGCGCTGCGGCGCTGGAATCAGGAGTCTGCAACCCCCGTTCAGCATTCTACTGCGAGAATGGGGCCTACAGGATCGGTAAGAATGTTGTGCATGATGTTCGTCCCCATGCTGAGCTTTCGCTCCAGGACATTCTAAAATACTCTAGCAACATTGGCGCTGCCAAGGTGGGCGAAAAGGTCGGAGCGGCCTACCTCTATAATAAACTCAAGGAATTCGGGCTTGGCGAAAGACTTGGCGTTGACTGTCCGGGCGAGGTTCGGGGGAGCTTACTCCGTGTTGGAGACTGGACTGAGATCGATACTGGGGTAATATCTTTTGGACAGGGTCTTTCAGTGTCAGCCTTGCAGCTGGCGGCCGCTGTTTCCGCCATAGCCAATGATGGGATCCTGATGAAGCCGTATTTAGTGCAGGGGATGACGGACGTGCACGGCCGCATAATAAAGAGTTTTCAACCCACTGTCCTGCGACAGGTTATTTCATCTGAAAACGCCTGGCGCTTGACGCGCATGATGGAAAGAACCGTGGAGAAAGGTGGCACAGGTGTTCGGGCGGCCCTTAGAGGTCACAGGGTTGTTGGAAAGACCGGCACGGCCCAGAAGGCCGACCCCGCAAGACGGGGGTATGCAAAGGATAAATACATATCTTCCTTTGTAGGATTTGTGCCTGCTGAAAACCCTGAGATCGTCGTTCTGGTGATCGTTGATGAGCCTCAGAAACACCATTATGGCGGGGTTGTGGCTGCTCCGGTATTCAGACGTATCATAAGAGAAACGCTTCGGTATCTGAAGGTTCCTCCTGAACTGGCCACCCCTGAGATAGCAGGACCTGTCCGGGAAAGCCCGAGGGTGAATATGGGGGACGGTGAGCGCCGGCCAGGGGATACTCTCAGGGTCTCATACGAGGCACCGGCAATGGGGTGAAGCTAAATCTTCTTTTGGAGGGCGCACCTGTTATGCGTTTTGTTGGGCTCGAAGATCAGATCATCGACTCGATCCACTATGATTCGCGTACTGTTACGCCCGGAGGGCTCTTTGTAGCGATTCAGGGCCATCGCAGCAACGGAAACGCCTACATTGAAGATGCGATCGAAAAGGGGGCAGTTGCTGTCCTGACGGAGCAGGAGTGGTCCGGGTCGCCATTGATAAGTGTGGCTCAGGTTGAAAATGACCGGCTGGCACTGGCTGCCGTCTCATCAGTATTCTACGGGGAACCGTCCCGAGAGCTTTGTGTAATCGGCATTACCGGTACAAACGGTAAGACAACAACGGCCTATTTAATAGAGTCCATCTTGATTGCTGCCGGCTTCAAAGTCGGTGTCATTGGTACCATCAACTACCGATTCGGAGGACAAAGCTTTACTAATCCGGTGACGACCCCCGAGTCCCTTGATCTGATGCGGGTGTTTCGCAAGATGGTCGACAGCGGGATAACTCACGTGGTCCTTGAAGTCTCATCCCATGCCCTTGATCTCCATCGCGTGGCCTCCTGCGAGTTCGATGTAGGGATTTTTACCAATCTGTCCAGGGAACACCTCGACTATCACGGAGACATGGAAACCTATTGGCAGTGCAAAAGGAAACTTTGTGTGGGGCGACTGGGGAACGGGTCAAAGCGGGGGCGGGCCGCAGCGATTGTTAACTGGGATGACCCCAGGGGAAAAGAGTTGTCCGGAGAGGTCTCGGTTCCGTGTTTGCGAGTTGGGCTTTCAGGCGAGTGCGAGATCCGGGCTCAAAATATTGACCTTGCCATGGACAGCACCACAGGCAATGTACACACCCCTGAGGGCGATTTTGATTTCACATCTTCCCTAGTGGGAACCCACAACGTGTACAATATCCTGTCTGCCGCAGGTACGGCAATATGGCTCGGGGTCCCGTTGGAGACAATTCAGAAAGGGATCAAGGATCTTCAGGGTGTGCCGGGTCGGCTTGAGCGCGTGGCCAATAACATTGGGGTTTCAGTCTTTGTCGATTATGCCCATACCCCGGACGCCCTGGAAAATGTGTTGACTGTTTTAAGAGGACTCACTTCCAGCCGAATGATCACCATATTTGG
>JAIWEZ010000188.1:0-5074 GCA_048631945.1 Gammaproteobacteria bacterium
AAACAGTTTCTGTGGGGCAAGTTATTTGTGTCTGCGTTCTTGTCTTTATATTTGAGCAAATGCTGTGTTCATCATTGCCAAGGGGGGGTAGAGTACCTCCCTGGTACTTTACATTGGCCCCAGGGTCCACCATAGGATATAGCAAATGAAAATTAATCTGCGGAAGTTATGCGTGTTGGCGTTTATAGCCTTCTTTTTGGTCAACTGCCTGCCCGTGCAAGCGCAGGAGCAAGCAACCGAAACCACGGTAGATGTACCCATTACTGTGGATAAGGGCCCGGAAGATGCGCTGGACAGGGGAAACCCGAGAAGTAGCATCATTGGTTACCTGAGTGCTGCATCCGAGTTCAACTGGGAGAAGGCAGCAGAATATCTTGATCTTCGCAATTTGCCGTCTGATATCCAGGAAGTTGGCGGACCCGAACTGGCCAGGCAATTCAATCACGTCGTGTCACGTACAGTGTGGCTGGATCGACTCAGTGTCAGCGACAGCCCCCAGGGCTTGCAGGGTGACGATCTACCGGCCTATAGAGATGAACTTATGAGGATCAATGGGGAGGATGGTGAAATCCCGATCTGGATGCAAAAAGTCCCACGAGCCGATGGAGTCATGATATGGAAGTTGTCCAACCGCTCGGTCGCGCAAATCCCTGAACTTTATGATTTATACAGTTACTCGGCACCCATAGAAAAAGTTCGAGGCTGGTTTCCAGTTGACGCTTCTTTCCTGGGACTGGAAGCCTTTAAATGGTTCATCATGATTGTTGTTGCACTGGTTTTCTGGCCGGTTTTATACCTTATCGGCCGTTTATTGGCCCGGTTATTCAGTTCACCCGAAAAAGATATATATCCACTCATCAGGGGTATTTTCACCGGACCGGCGGTGCTTATCAGCACCATCCTCATTGCAAATGCTACCTTAGAACAATTAGGCCTCAGCGCATATGCGCAACAGGTCATGCAAGCGAGAACGCTGGCTACTCTGGCCATCATCTGGGGGCTATGGTCTGTCATCAACCTGATCAAGTCTTACCAACAGGAAAAACTGACCAAGCTGGGCCGACCCGGGGCTGCAAAGCTGATGCAACCGCTGACAACCGTCGTCAAAATGATGATTTTTATTTTCGGCCTGCTTTTCTGGCTGAATAACATCGGCGTTAATATTACAGCTGTACTGGCCGGTCTCGGTGTCGGCGGCCTTGCCGTCGCGCTGGCCCTGCAAAAACCTATCGAAGACATGATGGGTGCCTTGACCATTTTTTCCCAGGCATCAATACGGGTTGGGGATTTCTGTCGTTATGGCGCGGAAATGGGCACCGTTGAGGAAATCGGTTTAAGAACCACCCGGCTACGCACGCTGACGAACACCGTGGTGTCAGTACCCAATGCGCGTATCGCGTCGGTAGAAGTCGAAAACCTCTCCTACCGGACAAAAATACGTTACTGGCCAACGCTGCGTTTACGCTACGACACAACACCGGAACAGATACTGACCATAAGGGACAGGATTACAGAATTACTTGAGCAAAACGAACAGGTTCATGAAGATCCTTTACGTGTGCGATTCACTGACTTTGATAATGACGCTATTTTAATCAAGGTCCACTCTTTCATAAAAACGACTGATTTCGCCGTGTTTCTAGGCATTGCAGAGGACATCAATATCCAGATTATGGAAATCATTAAGTCTGCGGGTGCTTCCTTTGCACTTCCCGGCAGAGCCATCTATATGGAAGGAGACAAAGCATAATGGGATTAGTTAGGACACCCATGTCTCTCAAGGCATAAAGTGATGGGGGTCCTGGCTTTTGCCGATAAATGGATCAGACAGACCTGCTCTTCAAATGTCCATCTTCACCTCCGATAGCGGTTCTTTTTTTGAAAGTCTGCACCATCCCAGTCTTTCTATAAATGACGTTGAGATCCGGAAATGATCTGTTTTGTTGACATTGGTCAGAAAAGTGATGATTCGAATCACAAATGTATATTTTTTGCCTCGAAATATTGCTAAAATTTTTTCTACTCAACAACCTTGAAAAGTTATTTGCAATTGAATTCCTAATTTAAATTCTTCTCGTGTAGAGGTGTCTGACCATGAGGAACCACATTTCCATGCTACTTCGTCTTTTAGCCTTATCAATGCTTCTCTTTGGCGCCAACCTGATCGCCCAGGAAAATCCGGATCCAAAGGAAAATCCCGACGAAAACGACGATACAGCACAATCGGTAACAGAGGCCGACCTGGCCGCCCAGGCCCGGGATCCGACCGCGCCGGTTCTCGCTTTCGTTACTCGCTATGACTATATATCGGATTTTCACAACCTGAAAGGAGCCGACCAGCAACAACTGGTCCTTCAGCCGATCATTCCCTGGAAGTGGGGCAACACGATGCACATTACGCGTATCACGGCGGCATATATTACCGACGGCCCCGACTGGGAGATGTTGTTGCCACCCGACACTAATCCGGACCCCGGCATTCCGCCGAACTACACACCCACGGCAAACTCGACCGGTTTGGCCGATACCGCCCTGGTCGACCTTATGGTTTCAGCCACCAGCTGGGGCCGCCAGGGATTCGGTGCCGGGCTCATCCTTCCCACGGCCAGCGAAGCGGCATTGGGTTCCGAAAAATGGTCATTGGGTCCCGCCTATGTCGCCCTCACCACGAAGGGGAGTTTCCAGGGGGGATTCCTGACCCAGTGGTTGTTCAGCGTAGCGGGTAAAAGCGACCGCGAAGATATCAACAGCCTGACCATTCAGCCGTTCGGCGGATTTGCCCTGAAGAACAACTGGTCTATAAACGCTTCTGAAATGGCGTTCAACTACAACTTCAAGGCGAGCCGCTGGACCAGTCTGCCGCTCGGAATCAGCGTAGAGAAGCTGATTAAACTCGGGAGCAAGAATGCGCGGTTGTTCTTCCAGTACGAGTACAACTTTGCGGACGACAGTGTCGCGCCGAAGAATACCTTCCGAATCGCTTTGGTGCCATTGTTGTAGGTAGCGCCCGCGAACAGGAATTTGCCAGTTTCGGCGAGAGGATTGGAAAATAAAACGCACGTTAAATGAAGGAGTAAGGCAGTTATGCGAACAACAGGTATACCGAAACTATACAAGACATTCTTGGTCCTGGTATTGCTTTTCGTTACAGGAACGACGGCAATAGCCGCGTCCAAAGCATCCTATCAGGCCGTTGATGAGGATCCTGTCATCATTGCCAATGGCAATATCCTGACCATGAATCCTGCTCAACCGACTGCATCAGCGATGGCGTTCAAAGATGGCAAGATCCTGGCGGTTGGCGACCTTTCGGCTGTGAAAGCGGCTGTCGGCGATAGCTATGAGTACATCGACCTTGAAAGCAAGACCGTTGTCCCTGGATTCATCGAGAGCCACGATCATATGGTCTTGTACGGATCGATATTGACCTTGCTGGATATTTCGCCATATGTCACGCCGGCGTTGAAGGACGCCCTGCAGAAACTGAAAACAGAGGGTAAACCCAATAAAGAAGGATGGGTTTATGCATTCGGGGCAGACCAGACGCTTTATACGGAGAGGCGCGGCCCGACTCTCCAGGAGCTGGATGAACTCTTCCCCGACCGACCGGCACTCATCGTGCACTTGAGCGGGCATGGGGCCTTTGTCAACAGCAAGGCATTCGAGGCTGCGGGTGTCACAAAGGACACGCCTAATCCCAAGGGAGGTGAATTCGAAAAAGACAAGAACGGGGAATTGACCGGCTATATCAAGGGAATGCCTGCCTGGCTCAAGGTCGGGAAATTACCGCCAGCCACAAAAGCAGCCATGCTCGAGTCGGCCGGGCTGCATGCCAGTCTCGGTTTTACGTCAGCCACCGAGCTGGCATTCATGGCCCCGATGATGCTTGATCTCGTGGAAGATGTCACTCGTAGTGGGGACTTTCCTGTGCGTTTGTATGGCGGCCTGTTTATTACCATGGCTGGCCTGGACGAAGTCGCGTCGCAAATCAAGAACTATGAGACCGATCTCTTTAAAGTCCCCTATATCAAGACCTGGACAGACGGTTCCACCCAGGGCGGCACCGGGTACTTCACCGAGCCTTTTTACAAACTGGATGCCGACACGAAGAAGGGCGCGCGCGGGACGCAGGAAGAGATAAACCAGCAGGTGACCAAGATCCTCCAGCTCGGTTTTGCACCCGCTATCCACACGAACGGCGATGCGGCCATGGACCTGGCGCTCAACGCCATTGCGCACGCTCGAAAGGAGACCGGAAATACGAAACTCAGACCGCACCTGATCCATTGCCAGTATGTTCGTGAGGACCAATTCGACCGCATCAAGAAAATGGGTAATATCGGAATGACCTTCTTCACGCCCCACGTCTACTTCTGGGGTGACATGCACCGCGATGTGATATTGGGACCGGAACGAGCGCCCAAGATCGCCGCTATGAAGAGTGCCATAGAACGAAACATCCCGTACGCCATCCACAACGATCCGCCGGTCACCCCGCCGAATGCACTGCATTCCATGTGGGTGGCCGTGAATCGGCTGACCTCATCCGGCAAGGTCCTGGGGCCCGACCAACGCATCACACCGGAACAGGCCTTGCTCGCATATACCCGGGAAGCGGCAGTCGTTCTTGGTATTGAAGACCAGGTTGGAACCCTGGAGCCAGGCAAGTATGCAGATTTTGTCGTCCTGTCAGAAAATCCTCTGGAAATCGACCCCATGAAGATTAAAGACATCCAAGTTGAAGTAACGGTAATGAATGGACACATTACCTATTCAATGGCGCCAGAGGGGGACTATCCATACGCTATTCATAACGGTCCCCCGCTCACCCCGCCGAATGCGCTGCATTCCATACGGGTGGCCATGAACCCTCTGATCTCATCGGGAGAAGTGCTGGGGCCGGAGGAGAGAATTACTCCAGAGTAAGCATTGCTTGCCTGCACCCGGGAGGCGGCAATCGTGATCGGTATTGAAGATCAAGTCAGAACCCTGGAGCCAGGCAAATATGCCGACTTTGTGGTGCTGTAAGAGAATCCCATGGAGGTCGACCCCATGAAGATTAATGACATCAGGG
>JAIWEZ010000189.1:0-5035 GCA_048631945.1 Gammaproteobacteria bacterium
TTTTGTATTTTTGTCATTCGATATTGTTTGGCGCAAGCTTCACTTCGTGTCGGGTTTCGATATTCGGATTTCGGATTTATTTTCTGCCAGAAAAAACACGAATCATAGAACTAAGGAACAAAGTCCAAGTGAACTAAAGTGCCTATTAGGAAAGCGAATAGTCATTACCCAATAGATGCAGGTTTCCTATGTGCACCCGGTGCATACCGGCCTCCTTTGCAATCTCCTGGCAACGTAGAGCGTGTCTCCGGGATGTGGTTGGCAGGTCGCGCAGAATAAAGCTTGGATAAAAAGCCAGTAGACTGTATGGGATGTCCGGATTGAGGCTGCTGATATACCGGGCTATGGCATACACCTCTTGCTCATCTACATAGCCCGGTACCAACAGGGTGCTGGCAATCAAAAAAGGGGGATCAGGCCGTTCCGGGATCGATTTGCTCAATTGTTTGAAATTGTCCAAGGTCTTTTGATTCGAAACACCACATAGGGCCTTGTGTAGTCCATTATCCCAGGCCTTGAGATCGAACTTAATGCACCCACCGGATTTTAATGAGACCTTTGCCATCATACTCAGATAAGGCTCTTGAAGTGCGCCGTTTGTCTCCCAGCATATCCTGAGAATGCGATCAGGGTTTCTGTCTATTGCAAGTCTGGACGCTTTTAGCGCGTGCAGGATCTGAGGGCCGGGATCTCCTCCGAAATAACAGATGCAACTCGTCCTGCCGTCCACGGCTGATGCAAGATCTCTTGCGTGAAGCTTGCCGGAGGCAAAGGTTGCTTCTTTGAAATGGTAATTCTGGCAATAGAGACAGTTGAAGGAACATGCATTATAGAAGACAGCCAGATTCTTGTATCCGTATTCAGGACCTTTCAGATAGGCATAGCGAGGATACCCACAGCCCGTGCCGGCCGGGCATACGAATTCAGCCACGCAATTGGTTGGGAGTGGATCATGGTAATAAGAAAGCTTTCCTTCGTGGGGCCGTCCTCCCCCTATTTTTCCTCCCTTGACATGCCGTACTCCACAAAAGCCTGTTTCGCCTTCAGGGATCTGACACCTGTGGAAACAAAGGGTACAGGAGGGACCGCTTTCATCATGGGGAGGTTGTACTGGAAAGCCGTATGCCCTGCGGCTTTCGGCATGAACCTTTTCGATCTGAGGTCCGACTTCCGAATAATGATGGCGGATGCAATCTGCGCAGAACCCAATGACATCTGAGATTGTTTGAGCTGATTTTTCACAGTATTGGCAGGTTCCCATGCATTAATCCAGGAATCCATCCTCAACAGTGATCTCAGCCTTTTCGCGCAGCAGAGCCAGCAATTCCTTAATAGCCCCCTGACGTTTCCTGAGCAAGAGATAGGACGTGATTTCCGATTTCTTAATCTCAAATTCCTTTGGATCAGCCTCCTGTCGAGCCTTGAACCGGATTACATAATATCCTTGTCTCCCTTTGATCACAGCATCCGGAAGGGGTTTTGATGGACTTAACAGAAAGGCCGCGTCCTGGATCTCCCGCTCCAAACCGATCCCCGGGATCGCCCCGGACCGCTTGAAAAAAACAGTACTCTTTGCCTTAAACTTTTGGTTCGAGGCAGCCTTTTGAAACTCGGCTCCGCCTTTCAGGGAACTCAAGAATTCCTCGGCATCCTTTTTGGCCAAATCGTTTTTTCTGGTCTGGATCAGGTCTTGCCTTACCTTTTCTTCCACTGTTTTTAGGTCCGGGATGGTGGCTGGTTCCTTGGCGATCCGTTCAACTATATAGTATCCGTCTGACAGTTCAAGGGGCTCACTGACCTCGTTTTCTGCGAGAGCAAAGGCTGTCTCGGCAAATTTTTTCCCCTCTTTGATCCCTTTTACAGGCCCGTTGCGGCGGAAAAACCCGGTCTCATGTACCTTGAGCTGATTGGCTTTGGCAACATCTGATATGCCGCCGGCTCCGTAACAGGCCTCATAGATTTCCTCTGTACGATCAAAGGCGAGGGTTCTGGCCGCATCTTTTGAAAGCTTGTCGCGAATCTCGCCTGCGACTTCGGCCAGGACCGGTTCTTTGGCTTCCTGGATCTCCTCCACCTTTATTATATGCCAGCCGAAACGTGTTCTCACGGGCTCACTGATCTCGCCGGGCTTCATGGCAAAGGCAGCATCTGAAAAGGGCTTCACCATACGATCTGCGGCAAAGTATCCCAGATCGCCCCCCTTTGTTCGACTACCCGGATCACTAGAATATTTCCGGGCCAGCTTGCCAAAGTCTGTCCCAGACCTTGCCTTCTTTAAAACATCTATGGCCCTTTTCCGGGCCTCCTCTATTTTTTCCTGTTCGGCACCCGGCTCTACCTTAAACAGGATATGGCGTGCCCTGACCTTCTTGGGCGTTCCGTAGTCTTCCTTGTTGATATCAAAATACGTGAGGACTTCTTCTTCTGAAATCTTGACCTGGGCTTCAAACCCCTTGAAATCAAGCAGGAGATATTGGACCTTGACTTCAGGGGGTATCTCATAGGTTTTCTTGTGCTTCGTAAAATAGGTTTCGATCTCTTCTGAAGTTACCTTGATGTTACTGTAAGCCGAAGCATTGAAGACCACGTATTCGAGGCTCACCTTTTCTTCAAGCCACTTATAGGTCTCAAGGGCCTCGGCCTCGGATACCTTGATGCTGCCGAGGAAAAAGCTTTGAAGTTTTTCTATGAGAAAGTCATTTTTCGTGTTTTCTTCAAATATCTCTGGTGTCATCCGGTTACGCGACAAGACTCGCTGATAGACCTGCGGGTGAAAGCGACCGTCCCTTTGAAAGGCCGGCACCTGTTCGATTGCCCTGAGTAATTCCTCGTCGGTCACGCGGAAGTTGAGCCGAGTCGCCTCCAGGAGAAGGAGCCGGCGGTTGATGAGTTGGTCCAATGCCTGTCCCTTGAGATTAAGGCTTTGGGCGAGTTTTTCATCAAAGGCATCGCCAAACTGTCTTTGATATCCCTCCCGCAACTGGTCGTAAACACCTCGGAACTCCTCAAGAACAATAGGTGCACCGTTTACAACCGCAATACGGTTCCCTCTCTGGGCCTTATAGCTCCCCACACCCCAGAATACAAAGACTACTACAATGACTCCCAGCACCACTTTGATCATCCAGGAGCCAGCATGTTTCCTCATCAAATGAAGCATAATGACCTCACCTTACAATTTTGGATTTTGGAATGCGGATTTCAGAACGCTCAAATCCCAAATACCTAACCCGGACAAGCCGCAACCAAAAAAAATTATCACGAAAGCACGAAAGTACAAAGACACGAAAGTCTGAATGTTGCTTTATTTCGTGTTTTCCCTGGCCCAGACCTGGCACATAGGCTAAGTCGGCGGCTGATCCGGGCACGTAGCGCCAGGGCAGGCAATCTTTCGTGTTTTCGTGATTGTCTTTATGATTTTTTCTGTCTGAAAGAACATGAATTTCCTTACTACGCACCTCGCTGTCTCAAAAACCCGAGAAGTCCGCCTGCCATTACCACATCTTTTTCTCTCCGGTCCAAATCGATGCGCACCTCAAAGGAATTGGCCCGGGTTGTATTCAGGACACGAAGGGTTCTGTCGTTCTTTAAAGACCTTGCCACGTCTTCAATGATGAGCTGGTCGCCGGGCTGAATTTGCTGAAGCTCGTCATCAGTCATAAAGGTCATGGGAAGGATGCCGAAATTTATGAGATTAGCCCTGTGGATACGGGCAAAAGAGCACGCTATGACCCCTTTGACCCCCAGGACCATAGGTGCCAAAGCCGCGTGTTCCCGGCTGGAACCCTGGCCGTAGTTTTTCCCGGCAACAATGAATCCACCGTCTTTATCCTTGGCTCTTTTGGCAAAATCAGGATCCTTATGTGAGAGCACATATTCGGAAATAGCCGGAATGTTGGACCGCAGGGACATGATGTGGGCGCCCGCCGGCATAATGTCGTCTGTGGTAATGTCATGCCCCAAGCAAATCAACACTTCTCCCTCAAGTATTTCAGGCATGGCCCGGCCCCTGGGCAGAGGTTTAATGTTTGGGCCACGCACGACTTCCACGGCCTCTGGATTATCCGAAGGCGGTACAAAGAGGTGGTCAAGCATCGGAAAAACTTCGGGCATATCAACCTTGGCCGGTTCACCAAACGACCTCGGGTCCGTTAGTTTACCCTTAAGTGCAGAGACCGCAGCTACCTGCGGACCGCAAAGATAGAGCTTGGCGCTTTGGGTTCCGCTTCGTCCCTTGAAATTTCGATTAAAGGTCCTGAGGCTCACTCCATCCGTAGGCGGAGATTGACCGATGCCGATACAGGGGCCGCAGGCACATTCAAGGATGCGGGCACCGGCCTTTATGATGTCGTTCAAGTCCCCGCTTTGGGCCAGTGCGGCAAGCACCTGCCTGGAGCCGGGTGCTATCACAAGGCTTGTTTCAGAATGCACGGAGCTTCCTTTCAGGATACGTGCCACAATAGCCAGGTCCATGTAAGAGGAGTTGGTACAACTTCCTATGACCACCTGATCCAGTTTTAGCCCGGCAATCTCCCTTACGGCACAGACCAGATCCGGCATGTGGGGCTGGGCTACCATGGGTTCCAGTTTGCCGAGGTCTATGGTCAGGGTGTCAGCATAGTATGCATCGGGGTCTGCGACAAGTGGCCTGAAGTCCTTTTTTCTGCCCTGCGATTCCAGAAAGCAAAGGGTCACTTCATCACTTGGGAAGATGGAACTTGTAGCCCCGGTTTCTGCGCCCATGTTGGCAATCGTGGCTCGTTCGGGTACCGACAGAGTGGACACCCCAGGGCCTCCATATTCAAACAGCTTTCCAGTGCCACCTTTAACCGAGACGCTCTGAAGCAGTTTCAAGATGATGTCCTTGGCAGAGACCCAGGGAGAGAGTGCCCCATCCAGCCGCACCAGGACAACCTCCGGACAGGTCAGGCGGAAGGGGTGCCCTGCCATGGCCATTGCAACGTCAAGGCCCCCAGCCCCGATAGCCAGCATCCCTAGGCCCCCTCCTGTTGATGTATGGCTGTCAGAGCCCAGG
>JAIWEZ010000190.1:0-5023 GCA_048631945.1 Gammaproteobacteria bacterium
CCCCCAACTTTTGTGATTTGAGATCGAACAAATTTGACCCAAATCTATGCGCCTACTTGGGGAAGTTGTTTTGTCCCCGTTCCTAAGTTCCAAAAGTGTTTGACTTTATTCCCTTTTTGTTGCATATGGTTCTCATATCAATGAAATTTAATTATGATAATATTGCAGTATACAGAACATATTATTGTCAATAAAACATTTGGCAAATATGAATAATACACATTCTGTATACTATATGCTTCGTAAACGAGAGTCAAAATGCGATTTCTCAAGGACAGCCCGTCAATACCAGATGCCTTGTTAATTGCCCGTGATGAAGGACGGGTAGTATTCTTTTGCGGTGCCGGTGTTTCAAGGGCGCGTGCAGGTCTGTCGGACTTCTTCGGCCTTGCTGACGATGTAATTCACAAGCTTGGTGTTCCCACGGGTACCCCAGTCTGTAGAATATTAAATAAAGCCAGGGACATAGACAAGGAAATCGGTGTAAGTGGACTTATTTCGGTGGACCGTATTTTCGGACTATTAGAGCGTGATTTCCTTGTACGTGATATCGAAGCCGCAGTTGCTGAAGCTTTGCATCCCGCTGAAGATGTCGACCTATCCGCTCACCAAATTCTGCTGGATTTGGCGACCACACCTGAAGGTAAGGTGCAGTTGGTAACCACCAACTTCGATCGATTGTTTGAAGACTGTTCCGACACGCTAAAAATCTGGCAACCACCTCGTTTGCCCGATCCATCGCGGCACGGTGAGATGGATGGGATCATTCACCTTCATGGCTATGCAACCAAGGACTACACCGGTGCGGAAGGCGACGGCTTCATTCTCTCAAGTTCGGAATTTGGTCGCGCCTATCTATCGGACGGTTGGGCAACTCAGTTTTTCAGAGAGATTCTAGACCGCTATGTTGTTGTATTCGTAGGATATACGGCAGACGACCCGCCCGTTCATTATTTGCTTGAAGCGCTCAATAAAAAGGCTGGTAGGCTTGACGGTGTTTACGCATTTCAATCGGGTTTGGCAAACGAGGCAGCAGCAAAATGGCTGCACAAAGGTGTTGAGGCCATTCCTTATGCCGAAAATGATGGGCATCGAGCGCTATGGGAAACATTAGCGGCATGGGCAGAAAGGGCAAAGGCCCCTGATGACTGGTACAAATCGGTCATTGACCTCGCCAAGAAGGGACCAGAGCAACTTCAACCTCATGAACGTGGCCAAGTAGCGCACATAATTTCAACGGTTGAAGGCGCTCGAAAATTTTCGGAAGGCGATGACCCTCCACCGGCTGAATGGCTTTGCGTATTCGACCCCTATCAGCGCTATTCAAAGCCGGGATGCCCAGACGTATTTGGCGAGCAGGGGCCATTCGTTGATCCGTTCGATCTTTACGGACTGGATACTGATATTGTGCCCAAGCAAATCGATCCAGACGATCACTTTGAAAAACGGGAAGTTCCTTCAACTGCATGGGATGGCTTCGCGGCGAATAGGCTGGATCGGCAAAATCTTAGAGACGATAGTTTCTCAGCTATCCGGGGACATTGGGCAACAAACGTTCCTAGTCTCCCATCGCGCCTATCCGAGATTGGCACATGGATAATGAAGGTTGCAGACCAGCCCGCTTCGGTATGGTGGGCAGCAAGTCAATTCGGACTCCATCCAGACATACAAAAGAGAATCCAGTGGCAATTGGAACGCTCGCAAAGAGACGTTGGGTCGGTGACACGTCAAGCGTGGCGGTATCTGTTTGAGGCTTGGGAAAAGAACGGAGGGGACTTCCACCGGGATTGGTATGAGCTGAAGGCGGCGATTGACAAAGACGGCTGGAATAGTGCGGTAATCAGAAAATTCGCCGCCATCAATCGTCCATATTTAAAGGTTGAGCGGAATTATTGGGGTGGACCGAAACCGCCCCAATGGAAGAAAGACATTAGAATTCAGGATATGTTGAGATTAGAGGTGGAGTATCCCGAACCTATAGATGACGCGAATGTTCCTGATGAATGGCTCGCATTTGCGGTACGAGAACTTCGGAAAAACCTTGAGCACGCGCTGCAATTAGAAACCGAACTTGGCGGGTATGGGCTGAATAACATCAGTCCAATCATACCGGATGATGCACCAGATGGTGATCGCTATGGGCGAACGCATGGTTTGTCGGGCAGCGTTATATCGTTTTCGTCGCTTTTCGAACGCTTGATTAAATTTGACATTACGTCAGCAAAGCAAGAGTTAGAAGCGTGGCCCGTAAACGATGACACAATTTTCTCCCGATTAAGGATATGGGCATCTGAAAAGAGTGAGTTGGTTTCAGCGCAAGCTTTCGGACGGGTCATCGCGGAATTGAGCGATGATGCTTTCTGGAACAGCTACCACCAAAGAGACCTCCTACTGGTTTTGGCGAAGCGTTGGCGCGACTTGCGCGAGCAAACACGAAAAGAAATCGAAAACCGTCTTATTCAAGGTCGAACTAAGTGGGACGGCGAAGACGATGCCGAATTCGAAGAGCGCAAGGCATGGGCGACTTTAAACCGTCTTCGCTGGTTGGCAAACAAGGGGTGTAAATTCACTTTCGATTTGGACGCCGAAACCAAGAAACTGCAGAGCTTTGCTACTGAATGGAAGCCGGAATATGCCGAGAAGGCCGCAGAGTCTATGGAAGGTCGTGGTGGTTCGGTTAAAACTGAAACTGAGCATTCAGCACTTCTATATGAGCCTCTTGATAGCATACTCACAAAAGCTCGTGAGTTGAGCGGAAAAGCAGAAGATTTTCTCGTCGAGAATGATCCGTTTGCCGGATTGTCCGCCGAACACCCCGTTCGAGCGTTCTCAGCTCTTACCGACGCGGCGAAGCGCGATGAATATCCAGAATGGGCGTGGCGCACCTTCTTGAACGCTGAAGCACGAAAGAGTGACAAGCCCAAATTCTCAGCACTTATTGCCGAACGCATTTCAAGATACCCAGATGATGCCGTGGCTGAATTTGTTCGCCCCGCATCAGACTGGATATTGAACATAAGCCAGCATCTATCATCTAGTTTTCCTCAATCATTCGACAGAATAATATCGAAACTTATCAATGTGCTTCGTTCTCAACCGCCTGGCAGCAACTCCGCAATCGTACGGGGGAACAAAGAGCCTGATTGGACAATGGAAGCGATCAACGCCCCTATCGGCGAAATTGCTCAGGCTCTGTTTAATGATCCGAGAAAGAATGACTTAGAAGTTGGTGAGGGATTTCCTGCCGATTGGCTTGTATACGTTGATAAGTTGCTATCGTTGAATGGCGATCTTCGCCGCCATGCCTTGGTAATATTTGCGCACAACATGAACTGGTTTTACACCATCGACCCTATTTGGACCGAAGCCAACATAATATCGGTCTTGGACAAAGGAGATGAGTCGGATCGATTCGCTATTTGGAGTGGCTTTTTCTGGGGCGCAAAGGTTCCGAACCAAAAGCTATACATGCGACTGAAACCAAATTTTTTGGCATTTGCGAATAAACGCAGTTTGCCACGTCGCGGATATGGTAAGGTGCTTGCCGGGATAATTCTTGCGGGTTGGGGCAGCACTCATGAAGAAACTGGAGAACGCTGCATTTCTAACGACGAGATGCATGATGTTCTATTGTATACTGATGACGAATTTCGCTCACACATCCTCTGGCAAGTTGAAAGATGGTCGGAGACCAAAGAAAATGCCGCGGGCGAAAAGTGGTCCGTAATGTTAGCGGAATTGCTTCGTGATGTTTGGCCTCGTCAGAAATCAGCGAAAACACCGAAAATATCAGCTCGTTTGTGTGACCTCGCATTCTCAAACGTCGAACGGTTTCCAGAGATAGCAGAAATTGTTCTACCACTACTGACAACCATCGACCGCGATCATTTAATGCTTCCTAATCTGCGCAAATCTAAAGACAATATTGTTGATTTATATCCGCAGCAGACTTTGGCGCTCTTGCACGCGGTCCTGCCGGACAATGTCACCGCTTGGCCATACGGTATCGAAACTACACTTCATCGAATTGGCGAAGCGGACGAAAGCCTGAGGTTGGATGAAAGACTTCTAGAGCTTAATCGGAAGTGGAACTCTAGATAATATTTAAATGAGAAGTCTTCGCAACTTATTGAGTACGAAGCCCTGTTTCGGGTTTGGTCTAGATACTGCGATGGCATTTTTGAACAACAAATGTTGCTGTTGAGGGAATCAAACACCCTCGCCTCTCTCCGCGACACCCTCCTCCCCAAGCTCATTTCCGGCGAGCTGCGCCTGCCTGCCGCGGCGCTGGAGCTTGCGGCGCAGGCAGGCGTTTCGGATACGGAGAAATTCGTTGAGCCTGCCTGTGCGATGCACGCAGACAGGGAAGCCAGCGCATGAACAACGAAATTGTATTCTACAGCACGCCGGATGGTGACAAAAAAGTCGAGGTATTGTTTCAGGATGAGAATTTCTGGCTAACGCAGAAGGCTCTGGCCGGGTTATTTAATGTCAAGGTTCCAGCGGTCAGCAAACACCTGAAAAACATCTTTGAATCCGGGGAATTGGTGGCGGATTCAGTTGTTTCCATTTTGGAAATAACTGCCGCTGACGGCAAGACCTACAAGACCTACAAGACCAAATATTATAACCTCGACGCTATTATTGCCGTGGGCTATCGGGTTAACAGCTATCAAGCCACCCAGTTCCGCATCTGAGGAAATTGGGGACGTAATTGACTAGCTTGACCCACTCTTTCGTTCTCCTTGTAATTGCCTTGGAAATGGCAGACATAGAAACTCCGAGCTGTCGGACTACTTCTGCCAAGGGGATTCCATAATCCTGTACCAATTGATACGCTATCTGCAGCCTGACCTGTGAGATACAACCGCGACGACTATCCACATGTGCCGTGGTGGGATCGCGCATGATCACTGTGTATTATTACAGTCATGGATGCCTGTTTTCTTCCTCACAACGACCACCTCCAAGGCCAAGGACTTCTGGCCCAATTGGACCCCCAGTTGAGACAACTTCAAAGGCA
>JAIWEZ010000191.1:0-4894 GCA_048631945.1 Gammaproteobacteria bacterium
TGCGCGGAGGCGTACCGAGGTACGTCGCACAAGCAACCCCGCAGTTTGACGCCGATTCAGCCGTCGTAGCCAAGAAGGCTACTATGGCGAAGTCGGCGATTGCGGAAAAAGGCCATTTATGGATGGAAACCTAACGGATTAATGATTATTAGCCATTACGCCTGAACCTTTGATCTGCTCTAATCCTATGTGCTTTATCTGCTTTTTTGGAAAGCCACCCTGTTCGTACAACCTCTCGTACATCAAACTCAGGGACAAAAGGTTTTATGTCCAAAAGTGGAGTTCCATCTACTACGTCGACATCTTCAATGAAAAGGGTGCAGCCTTGTATTTTTACAAACCTAACCACAGAGATCCCTATCGGGTTCGGGCGCTTGGGAGCTCTTGTGGCAAATACCCCACGCACTTTATCGTCCATGAAGGGCTTCACCTGTAAGGAGTATCCTTTTGATAGGTGAAAATGGTAGATCAAAAAAATATGGGAAAACCCCTCAAGATCTTTAAGCCCATCCTGATACCTTGAGTCCATTTCCACGGTTCCGCCAACTCCTTTTGCACCAACCGTCTGTATGGGCATCCCTTTAACATTTTTGAAAGGAGAATGCACAACGCCTACAGGTGTGTATCTTATTTCTCTCATTTTTTTGATACCCTGAATGTAGCTGTCTTTACCCTGCATTTAACAGGATAATGGATTGATAGATCGGACTAACTGGGAAAATGGGGCTTTTTAAATGCAGTGCGGAACAAGCCTGGAGGGATTTGTCTTTGGGCCCTTCCGAATTTCATGAGCTGCTTCGGTCATCCTGCTTAAGCAGAATCTCTCTCTCCTTGTGGCTGACCGGTTTTGTCTCGGGACGTTTTTCCGGTGGGGCTTCAAAACAGATCCTGTTTTTGCCGTTCTTCTTTGCTTCGTAAAGGGCCCTGTCTGCCATGTTGACAAACTCACTGGCCTCCTGTGTGGAATCTGGCTGGTATTCTGCCAATCCTATGCTTGCGGAAACAGCTTCGTCCATCTTCCATGGTATCCTGGACATGGATTCCCTGAGTCGTTGTCCGATGCGCATGGCATCAAAAAGGCCCGTCGCCGGCATTATAACTGCAAACTCATCGCCCCCATAACGGCAAAGGATATCTATCGGTCTCAATTTTTGACCAATGGTACGGGCCACTTCCACGAGGAAGTTATTTCCTGCCACATGCCCATAGGTATCGTTCAATAGCTTGAAGTTGTCGAGGTCAATCATCATAAGCGAACATGAATGCCCGGTCCGCTGGGTTCGTGCAATCTCGATCTCAAGTTGTATGGTAAAGAAACGATAGTTATATAGGCGGGTGAGTTCATCGGTCAGGCTCAGGGACCTCAGATGCTTGTTTTCTTTCTCAACCTCAGCAAGCGTCCTGATCAGGTCGCCATCGATGTCAACAACGGTGTCAGTGGCCTGCAATAAGGCATCCCTTTCAGAATCGGACAAATCTTCTGCCAGCAAGATAAATGCTTCTGGTTTCCGGTTCGTTCTCAAATTTAGGCAGGCCGATATGGTGCCGTGAGTTTTGAGGATGTGTGCGATATTTGAAGGGTGTTGGGTGTTTGAGGCAGAGGCCTTGGGATTAGGTGTTTTCGGACGTGGTTTAACCGTAGAAGTCATGTCTCGGTGCAGGTTAGACTTTGAAGAAGACATCCAAACCTTTCAGGTCTAGTTGCTATAAACCCGTGCCGTGCATAGGAAATACCAAGTGCTCACGGGTATGTTCAATAAGCATCCAGCTTTATGATGAAGATAATATATTGTAGAAAGTGCCAAGGGTCAAGGGAAAAGAGACTCATAGCCGGGACAGCCGAAGAGATGCGGCGCAGTGCATGCCACGGGCAATGAGCAAGAGGTGACCGTTGTGAGTCGTCGAAAGGCAGACCTTGAGGACTTTGAAGTGATAGGCCTAATTGAGTTTTTGTTGACCTCGACCTTCTAGAATTTCTAAACCTACTAAATAATGACCCCTGAATCGGCCCTGATCATTCTTGGTGATATGTAGAATCGCTGTCTCCAGACACTCAGGGGAATATGCTGAACCGGTGGTGTAGTATTTCATATTCAATGTGTCCCCCACCTTTAACCGAGGCAAAATATTTGAGTCTTCCTTGACCAGAACGCACATGGGCGTTGACGCGGTGTTCCAAATCTTGAATTGATAAGCAATTTCGAGCCCATTAATTGAAAATTCTACGCTGTAGTACGGATTGGCGTGCTCTATAGGCCCGGTTCTTCTCCCTACTTGTTCCTTGGTCACGGCAGATTCTTTCATGTATTGCTCCTTGCAGATTATTTTATTATGGCCAGGTTTTTGTTTTTTAGCTGTCTTATATATTGTGCAAATATGCAAAATTAATGCCGAAACGAGATGCTGTGAACAGGTTCCATAATTGATGATTTCGTAAAAAGTCTTCAATTCGCTTTGTAGGTCACTTTTTGAAGGTTCTAAGTTCGCTTCGCTAAATTGCAAAAACTCGGGCTAACGCCCTCAAACAGTTTGCAATTTTTACGCTTCGCTTCACTAAGAACCTTTAGCAAAAAGTGCCCAAGATATGCTCATCAAAGACTTTTTACGAAATCATCATAATTGAATAGAAGCTGTTTCAAATCCCCTTGATGAGTCCATTTTGGCCAAAAGGTCTTGGCGAAGCGCCAAAAATTGTAACTGTTTGAGGGCGTTAGCCCGAGTTTTACAATTGTGGCGATATTAGCTTAGAACTTTAATGCCCATGAAGTGCTCCTATCTGATACCTCACGGGAAGGTTGTTACCCCATTGAGCTGCCCGAATTGATTGACTTTAGGATGGCTTTGTATTATTCAAAAATAATGACGAAAGAGAAACTGATCGGAATCATTCAGGGGATTTTGGGGGCTGAAGTTGATCTAAGTTTTCTGCTGCAACTAAAGAAAAGTGAGCTTGAGACCCTGGTGGCGTGCATCAGGGCGCGTATTGATCAATCCGGGAAATAAGCTTTGATTTTACATGAATTACCACTGTGATTAGGCGTGGTAATACGGATTTCATCTGACGGATTCCAGTTTCAATTTCGTTCTAAAATCTTTTCCAAAACCATCCAATAGCGACTGCAGCAGAAACAGCAAAGAGCAAAGATTCCGTTGGGTGAACATTTGTTGTTTCTTCCTCCTCTCCGAAAGCCTGCAAGATGTTGCTGCCTCCACTTGAATTGACACAAAGCCACGACTCGGTTATGTTCCACGCCTTAGATTTATCAAAAAACGTACTAGACCAAGCGAAAAGAGATTTGGGCAACAGCCAGTTAAAGTGTTACCCTGTCTTTTGTTATTGTTTATAAGATAGCCCATCAAGGGCCGTTTTTCGGAAGGGTGTCGCGGGTCGTAATGGTCAAAAAACAGGACTCTGGCGGAGGGAAATGATGAGAAATAAAGTAAAAGGTGCCTGCTTGCGTTTAGTTGCGCTGTTTTTTCTTGTTGCGGCTGTAATTGTGCTGACTGCCGTGGCGTCAGAGGCCCAGGAGCCCCAGTCGTTATTGACACTCAAGCAGAGTATTGAAATAGCACTGGAGCACAACCTCGACATGCAAATGGCCCGTGAGGAGATCCATGCCGCTCGTGAGCTACAGAAGGAGGCTATGACCGGCTTTCTGCCGTCATTGAGCGGCAAGTACAGCTATCGACGTCTCAGTGAGGAGCCCTATGTTGTCTTTGAGGGCAGGGAAATCGATTTTGCCGATCAGGATCAATACCGTTTCACGGGTACCATCGCACAGCCGTTGTTTAACGGGTTTGCCATCCTGTCCAATTACCAGCTATCCGAGCTGGGTCTGGATGTGGCCAACATCCAACTGGCCCGAACCCGGTTTGATCTCATCCTGCAGGTAAAGGAGGCATACTTTGGCATCTTGACCGCGGAGAGGATCCAGGAGGTCCGCGAGCAATCCGTGCGGCAGTTGCAAGCAGGACTGGACGTGGCAAAGAACTTCTATGAGGTGGGAATGAGCCCCAAGGTCGAGGTGCTGGAAGCTGAGGTGCGCTTGGCCGAGGCCAAGCAGGAACTCATCCGAGCGGAGAACGCACTTAGCGTGGACAAAGCCCGGTTCAACACCATCCTACGTAGACCTGTTGATCAAGAAGTGGAAGTGCTGGACATCTTATCCGATCAGCCCTACGAAAAACCCTATGAGTCTTGCCTGGAGATTGCGCTTCAGAAACGGCCGGAGCTTATGGAGGCGGAGAAGAATGTGGCCAGGGCAGAAAAGGAGATCACCCTGGCCAAAAGCGCCTATTATCCCAAGGTGAGCGTCTCGGGTAACTACTATCGGGCTGGTGATGATCCGAGTGTTGATGGCAGCGATTTTGTGGACCGGGAAAATTGGGATGTGCTGGCCGAAGCCAGCATGACTTTTTTCGAGTGGGGTAAGACACGGTATGCAACCAATCGGAAGCGGGTTCGCCTGCGTCAGGCCAGACAGACCTTGGAGGAGATCAAAGACGATATACGTCTTGAAGTAAAGACCAATTACCTGTATATGCAAGCCGCAGAGAAATACATCCCGGTGGCCAAAAAGGGCGTAGAATCAGCAGAAGAGAACTTCCGGATCAGTGGAGAGCGCTACCGGGAGCAGGTGGCCGCGGCCACGGAAGTCCTGGATGCTCAGACCAGATTAACGGAAGCAAGAACCAACTACACCAGTGCGCTGGCAGTGTTTAACGTAGCACGGGCGCGCTTGATTCGAGCCATGGGGCTTGAGGAAGAGTTCGGTGAATGAGACAGTGACCAACTACGGGCTTGGGGCTTCAGACGGCTCGACTGCCTTCGACATGAGCTCCCTTCGGTCTGCCTTCGACATGAGCTCAGGCCGAATGTAGCTCAGGGTCGAAG
>JAIWEZ010000192.1:0-4890 GCA_048631945.1 Gammaproteobacteria bacterium
ATCTCTATCAGGGAAGTAATATAAGATAAGACGTGAAACACCTTAAACCCAATGCCAGATAACCAATACCCAATACCACCTAATTGAGCATCACTCAATTAGGCCCTTATAAAAAATATTGTGCGCAAAATGGTCACAAATTTAGATTCCAATAGCGAAGCGCTCTGTTGCCAATAAATTTAGGAATTCAGGGATTAAATTGAAGCGGTTGTTTTTAATTCCTCAATTCCTCAATTTGCAATTCCTCAATTCCGGTTTATCCGGGTTAGGTTTCAAACATTATCGCCTGAATGTTCTGCAAAACAAATACCACTATATCAAGCCAAACCTTCAACCAAAATAACTAATTGATTTTACGTGATAATCAAATTGTGGGATGAAGGGTTTGAACAAGCGTGGCATCATTTTGCATAGGTCATTTTGAGCTGTTTGATGTCTATTGGGCCAACCTTTTTAATTCTATCATTATTCATTCCGAAAATCCATATGAGTATAGAATCCAGACGCAGCCTCCGGCCCATAGGGCCTACAGCCCGGAGGGAGGACGTGGCTTTGATTTGCCCCCAAAGAGACCTTGGAAGCTCCGGACTTAACCCTGCGGAGTTCCAAACATTCCTATACTAAGTAAAGTTGATAAGGGGTGTCAACTGTTTCGAATGTAAAATGTTTACAGTCGTTCTCTAACATCAACTCATCTGAATGATAGTGACATTATTACGATTCTTTGTCGGAAACGCCCGCTTCATCAAATGTAAGCATATCCTGAAAGATCCTTACAGATCCTTCCATGATCCCCATGGCAAGTGCGGCACCTGTCCCTTCCCCGAGACGCATCCCCAGGTCCAGAACGGGGTGGAGTCCCAGATAGCTCAGCATGAGCTTGTGCCCCGGTTCCTCTGAGCAATGTCCTGCAAAAAGATAATCCACCACATCCGGGCAAATGGCATGTGCCACCAAGGCTCCGGCAGTTGAAATAAAGCCATCGATCACCACCGGACGACTATGGTAGGCTCCGGCCAGAACACACCCTGCGATTCCACCGATCTCAAATCCCCCTATTTTTGACAAAACATCCACACCATCTTCTGGGTTCGGCTGGTTCAGATGAATCCCCTGACGAATAGCTTCTTGTTTCCTCAAAAGCCCTTCGTCATCCACGCCCGTGCCCCGGCCCACCATCTCCTCAAGGCCCCTACCTGTAAGCACCGTTCCAATGGCTGCCGAAGGAGTTGTGTTGCCAATGCCCATATCCCCCGTGCCTAAGATCTCTACGCCTTTATGGAAAAGGTCGCTGGCAAGTTGAAAACCCGTCAAAATGGCCTTTTCAGCTTCCTGTCGCGTCATGGCTGGACCTTCGGCAAGATTTAATGTTCCTTTTGCCACCTTGTGGATTAAGAGCCGGTCACCCCCTTCCATGGAAGCGGGATCCAATTCGGGAATAATCCCCATATCCACCACCCAGACATCTGCGTCCACAAGACGGGCAAGCACATTAATGCCAGCGCCACCCCGCAGAAAGGCACGGACCATCTCGCCTGTAATCACCTGGGGGTAAGCACTTATCCCTTGATCCACCACCCCGTGGTCCCCTGCCATCACCAGGATAGCCCTCCGATCCATGGATGGCTTGAGTGTTCTGTAGATGCCGCATAAACGCTCGGATATTTCGTGAAGCCTTCCCAGTGCCCTTGTGGGCATCACCAGTTGGGCCGTTCGCTGGCGGGCCTTTTCGATCCATTCCCCATCCGCCTGCCTGATCCCTTTTATGATCTCCTCCAAACCAATGCCTTCATTAACCATTCTTATTTACCTCCCGTTTGTCTGTATTCCTTACAGGCCAAAAAAAATCCCCAAGCGTTATTCGCTCGAGGATTTACCTTCTCCACAAACATGAAGCCGGATGGCAGGTCTTCTGACTCTTGGATCGTTCTACTACCCGCGCCTTCCCATCAGGCACTCAGTGATAAACTGAGTACTTGACAGTGGCTCATTGCGGGGTTCGTCCCCAAACACAGCGGCGGGTCCGTACCGGATTTCCACCGGTTTCCCTATTATGCCCTCAAAGGCGCCATCAAACTACAGAATCTATTTAGTGCCTGAACGAAAAATCGTAGTTTTCATTCGGACACCATTTATGAAATATGATTGTTTATCAGTATGGAGGAAACATCGAACCTTGTCAAGTTTTTCCAATCAGGTTCACACGGGGTTTCCCTCGGACGCTATTTCTGGTGAAGAATCTCTTCCGGTACGAGCCCTTCCAAATGAGGGAATTCATCTGTCATATGAGGTATTTGCATCGATTCCATAAATTGCTGCTCAAAGTCTTTTTCAACAGTCAGCTCGATGTATTCCACGTTACGTGAGATCCAGGCAGCATCCGCACGCATATCCCGGTCTAAAAGAACCACCCGGGCCCCGTCACCAGCCGCGTTGCCAATGGAAAGGATTTTTTCTATTTCGCAATCCGGAAACAGACCCATGATCAAGGCTTTCTCCCTGGCAACATGGGTGCCGAATGCCCCGGCTATCTTGATGGTATCGAGCTTATCGATACCCATACGCCGCATCATCAGCTTACATCCGGTATAAAGGGCCCCCTTGGCCAACTGTATCTGCCGTATGTCCTTCTGGGTGATCACCACGTCTTTGTCGATGGAGGTCTCGTTGGCCCAGGCGATGACAAACTCCTTTTGCCTCGGATTATCCGGATTCTTGCGAAAGCGGTTTGACTTCTGGTTTTTGGAAAACCTCCCGCTCTTCTCCACCACACCAGAACGGTAAAGCTCAGCTAAGACGTCTAAGATGCCCGACCCGCAAATCCCTTTGGTCTTCATCTCTTCCGGCTTGGAGTATTTGAGCCATGCTTCCCGGCCAATGACCTTGTAGTCCACATCATGGGTTTCAGGGTCTATCTCAATCCGTTCAATGGCGCCTGGGGCGGCCCGCATTCCAAAGGCCAACTGGGCACCCTCCAAGGCCGGTCCAGTGGCACAGGAGGATGATATAAGCTTTTCTTTGTTCCCCAATACCAATTCGCCGTTGGTGCCAATGTCTATGATAAGCTGCATCTGCTCACTCTTGTGGGGCTTCTCTGTCACCAATACGCAGACGTTATCAGCCCCCACAAAACCGGCCTCATTGGGCATAATGAATACATTGGACGACTTGTTGATCCCTATCCCGAGGTCTCGGGCCCTGATATCCAGGCTGCGATGAACTACCGGCGGAAACGGGGCCAGGCCCACATACTGGGGATCTAACTTGAGCAAAATATGGTGCATGGCGGTGTTGCCGCCTAAGGTCAGGTCTACGATGTCAGAGGATTCAAGACGGAGATAGGTCTTCCCCTCTTCAGGGTCTTCGACCATGACCGGCTGGCCATGCTCGTCCTTTACTACCTTCCCGTTCTCGTCCTTCTTCTTTTTCTTTGGCGTATGGGTCCCTTCACAGGCCTTCCGCACCAGTTCATTAAGCCCCTCAATGATATCATCACTCATCCGTTCCAGACCCCCGGGGGTCTGCATGTGATAGGTAATCCGTGACATCACGTCTTCACCGTACTTGCACTGGGGGTTCATCATGGAGACCGTGTCCAACACCTCCATGGTCCTCATGTTACAGAAGTAGGCGGCAACTGTGGTAGTGCCCACATCTATGGCAAGGCCGTAATAGTCCTCAACACGGCCAGGCCACACCTTGATGATCTCTTTGTCCATCCAGACGGCAGCCGTAATGGTCCATTCGCCTTTACGGATGGCATTGGGCAGGTCCCGCAGGGTAAACCAGTCAATATCCAGGTTTTTCAGTCCATGCCCCTTATCAAGGGCATCTGCCATCCGCTCAAAGTCCCCCAAGGGGTCCTCGAATGTGGGCGGGGTGAGGGTTACAGTATAGATCTTGACCGACGGATTCCAGTTGATCTCAATATCGCGCGCCGCCTTGCTAACCACCTGTTTACCGGCCCTCGACTCCTCGGGCACGAAGACAAGGAGATCGTCCTCTATCTCTGCCACACACCCTAAACGGTAACCGGCTTCCCGCTGCTCAGGGGTAATGAACTTCTCCTCCTCCTGCTGCCAGGCGCTGACATGACCGGGATCTGAAACAATACCGAACTTCTCAAACGATCCCTTCTCAATCCGCACCTTGCACTTGCCGCACACCCTTGTTTCTCCGCATAGGGTTTCGATGTCCACCCCGAGACGGCGTGAGGCCTCAATGATGTTGATCCCCTTTTCAACCTCTCCTCTTCTGCCTGATGGCTGGAAAATAATCTTCGCCTTACCGTTCTCGCCCATTCATCATACTCCTCAGATCACTGCTGCCCAGTAGTACTCAACAGTAAATATTCAATCGTCAATATTCAATTCACTAGGCCTGCATCTCCCTGAGCCGGCCGATCATCTTGATCGCTTCCTGAACCGCATTACCAGCGCTTTCAGCATACCCGTCCGCACCGAACAGGTCCGCCGTATCTGTGGTGACCGGGGCTCCACCCAACATAATAGCAACATTGGGGTTTTTTTCTTTGATCATCTTGATGACCTTTTCCATACCCATCATGGTCGTGGTCATCATGGCCGACAGGGCAACGATCTCCGAGTCTGTTCGAAGTTGCTCCTCCACGAACTTCTCAAGAGGGACATCCCGGCCTAAATCATGGACAGTGAAACCGGCCACCTCGAACATCATCTTGATGATGTTTTTGCCGATATCATGGACATCTCCCTGAACCGTGCCGATAACCACCTGGCCCTTTGGCTTATCACCCAGATCTTCCATTCTAATATGCGGTTTGAGAATATCCAGACCCACGTAGAGGGCGTCTGCAGCCATGAGCAGTTCGGGTACAAAATACTCCTGCTGATCGTAGAGATCACCGACCTC
>JAIWEZ010000193.1:0-4860 GCA_048631945.1 Gammaproteobacteria bacterium
TTATTATTTCTCGCAGAGGGAACAGCTTACTAGTGTCTGAGGACCGCTTCGCTTAAGGAACGGCCCCTTGGGCCTTAAGGTTGGAAGCAGAACATTTTTTGGCTTTTGCCTTAAGTGAAACCCTCCTCAAGCGAGGCGGTCCTCCAACGAGGCAGTCCTCCAACATTTATGGGTAGCGAGAGAACACTAAACCCGTAATTAGATACGGGTAGCGTACTATTACTATGCCAGATATAAGAATCCTTCCCGAACTCCTGTCCAACAAGATCGCGGCCGGTGAAGTGGTAGAGCGTCCGGCCTCGGTTGTCAAAGAGCTCATTGAAAATGCCGTTGACGCCGAAAGCACCAGGGTGGTCTTGGAAATCAACAAAGGTGGGCGTGCCCTCATTCGAGTCTCTGACAATGGCGTCGGCATGGATCGTGACAATGCGATCCTGTCCATAGAACGCTATGCTACCAGCAAGATCTCCAGCGAAAAAGATCTTTTTTCCATAGCCACACTCGGATTTAGGGGAGAGGCCCTTCCGAGCATTGCATCTGTTTCAGAAATGGAGATTGTGACCAGGGCAGCGGCATCTGAAGTGGGCACCCGAATCATTGTTGCAGGCGGAAAAATAAAGGAAGTCTCTGAGATTGGGGCTCCCAAGGGAACAATGATTTCGGTGAATCGTTTGTTTTTCAACACGCCAGCCAGGCGAAAGTACCTCAAGACGGAGCAGACCGAAATGGGCCACATTAGCGACACGGTTACACGCATGGCCCTTGCTTGGCCTGGAATCCACTTTAAGTTCTTACACAATGGAAAGGTCCTTGCGAACTGGAGCCCAACCGCAAATCTCCTTCACCGAATAGTAGATGTTCTAGGGGGAGACTTGGAAGACCGTTTGTATGAAGTGGACTATAAGGCCGGCAACGTCCGGGCCCACGGGTTTGTGGCCTCCCCGGATACCTCTCGAACCACCTCACGAGGTTTATACGTTTATGTTAATGGCAGATTTGTCCGGGACAAGGTGCTCTACCATGCCGTCACGGAAGCCTATGCAGGGCACCTGATGAAAGGAAAGTACCCCTTGGTGGTGCTGATTGTAAACCTCGCTCCTGATCAGGTAGATGTGAATGTCCATCCCACTAAAAACTCGGTTCGGTTTGAAGCCCCGAAGCAGGTCCATGACGTAGTTGTAAGGGCTGTATCAGAAAGCCTGCAAAAATTCGATCGTCCCGGATGGGGGCAAACCATCACGGCAAAACAAACTCAACGACCGATTCCATATATACTTTCTCCGCCTAGCGGAGGAGTAAGCGAGCCCAAATCCGAACTCACGCCTCGGACATACACCCGAGCACCTGAGGCCACTCCAACACTGTGGCCCGAAAAATCCTTTTCCTCCCTCAGGATCATCGGACAGCTCCATAATACATACATCGTTTGCGAGTCTGATGACGGCCTCGTATTGATCGATCAGCATGCCGCCCATGAGCGCTTCGTTTTCGAGACCCTAAAAACTTCCTACAACCGTTCGGCTATTGCCACTCAGGGTCTATTGGTCCCTGAGACCCTCGAGTTAAATCATCGGGAAGGGGGCATTCTGGAAACGCTTATAGAAGATCTGAGGGGTATGGGCCTGGAAATAGAACCCTTTGGAGGCAATACTTACCTGATAAAATCGGTGCCGGCATTGCTTGCCGGCAGGCCTATTAAGCCGCTTGTCATGGAAATTGTAGAAAAGGCGGCTGAAATCGGTCTTGCCACCGGTCTGCATCAAGGCGTGGAGGAATGCTTAACCATCATGGCCTGCCACGGTGCAATAAGGGCAAATCAAAGGCTTGCAGACGAACAGATGAAGGCTTTACTGGAACAACTCGACACCCTTGATAATGCCTCCCATTGTCCCCACGGCCGTCCTACTTATATTCACCGAACCATACGACAGATCGAAAAGGATTTTAAGCGGATCGTTTGAAAACCTTAGCACACTAGAGCTTACGGATAGCGTCCTTCCCCATCCGCATCAGTCGGGCAACTCAGTGCGGTAATAGATCCACCAGCCCGTCGCTCCGATTTCGACGCGTTCGATGCGGAAAATATTTTGTACGTCATGAGGAGCGACGCCGAGCATGTACGATAGGTGCCTGTTTTTTTCCTCAGTCGTCATATTCGGTGTAGGGTCTTCAATGAAGGTTTTTTTCTCCTCCAGCGACATTCCTGGCCTCCTTATTTAAAAGGCAATGAGGTTTTGTCCGTCCCTTTTAAGACTGACGCTTAATTTTGCACATAGATTGCCATTATAGGGACTTATCCGATGACAAGATTTTGTAAAGATAACACACCAAATTCCATTTAGGAAACAAAAAGAGCCTGTAAAAAGGAGCTTGTCCTTACGGCTTGAAAAAATGCATTTCGTACTTGGGATTTTCGGTTTATCCGGGTTAGGTTTGCTATTGGAATTTGGGGAATCCATCAGGAAGTTTCAATCCGCCTGAACCCTCTTTCTCTGTGCCCTTGAGCAGATCACCGCCCAGATCAAGGCGACTGGTGAGTTCGCTGCCTATGGCGTCAAGTCCGCCTAAGTCGGCCTTAAGGTCGCTTAACGGTCCGTTCACTTTTTCGGAAATCTTCGCCTTTAGTTCTTTTTCCAGGCGTGCCGCCTGTGTCTTGACCTGTTTTCCCACGGCATTTTTTAGCACACGATCCAGGTCAGAACTCAGTCGCATATCGTAGTCCTTGATCGTGCCGGAAATATCCACTTTGACATTGAACTGTTTCACGTCAGAAAGTGATGAGGCCATGGCTTTTGCCAAGGGGCCGGCATCTTTTTTTACCCCAGTTGAAATCCGAACGGATTTGAGACCGGCAAGTAGGTTTGCCTTGATTGCCTGGCCCGACAAAACCGCTTCCGCCTTGAAGTCTGTACTGGCCTTCTTTAACGCGATAGGCAATTGCGGGCTGTCAGACAAGCTCAAATCCGCTACCTGATATCCACTGACATCGAGATTCGCAGTGTCCTTTGGACTGGACGGATTCACATGGTTCAGCACGCCGTTCAGCTTCACAGCCTGGAGCCCTTTCAGGTTTTTTCCAGAAAAATTATAAGTAAGCGGGATGCCCAGGACATCCTGGTCAGGGGTAATATTTCTTATCTGGCCCTTAATGGAGCCTGCCGGGATTTCCATGGAGACACTGGCGGTCCGAATCAACAAATCGGGCAGTGGTTCATGCTCCTTGAAACGGACATCGGCCCCCTTTCCCCGGACCGGTTTGACCACCTCACCACCCTTTTCGCCTTCTTTAGCGCGTTCCAGAACCGGCTTTAGCCTTTCGTACCAATCAAGGGCCGTGTCTACCCACTTGCCGATTTTCTCGCCAAACACAAGTCGGCTGATGTTTGTCAGGCCTTCAGGGGACAGAGTGTACTTTTCCTTGAGGCGGTTCACATCTGCCAGTGGGGCCCTGGCCACTTTGTTGGTTCGTTTTTGGAACGAAGCCAGATTCTTATCCAGTTCCTTCCTTGCGGTCTTGATACGGTCCAAGTCCCTGCGAATTTCTTTCTGCACGGCCATGACGTCCTTGGCACCACCTAACACACCTTCCAGCCCGCCTTTTTTTGCGGATTGGATCTTCTCGATACGCTCCCTGTATTGCGCAAACTTGGCCTTGTCCGGCAACTCCGCGAGACGCCTTTGCCATTGGTCCTTTTCTGCTTGGAGATCAGCTTGAAGCGACTTTACCAGTTCAAGGGACTGGAGCTTTTCTTTTTGAAGTATCTCATCTACATTCGGTATTGCAAGGGCCGGCAAGGTAAACTTTTCGCGTTCTACGCTTTCAGGTGCGGCAGATGGTCGCCTCGAAATGGCCCCGGAGTTCTTCCGGGGGGTGTTGAGTCGGACTCCGGCCATGGTCATCTCCTTGACGATCACTTTTCGGCGAAACAGTTTCGCACCCTCGATCGACAAGGCCATGCGATCAACCTGGACCGCATTAGTCATGGGCGAATCAGGGTTTGTGACCTGAAGTCCTGTCAATGAAATTCCAAATGGAGAAATAGACAGGTCGGCAGCATCTAACTCCACCTTTGCCCCCACGACATGTGTGCCCGTCTTTTCGATGACCGCCTCAATGATGCTGTCTACAACCAAGAACCACACCCCCATCACTACGATAAGGACAACCACAAAAGCGATTAAGCCCTGCCACCGGACCAATTTCATGCCGCACCTCTAAACTCGGAGTAGGTCGAATACAACCTGTATAGCTTGGATGCCTTGAAGGCCTGCATGATTCGGCTCTTTTGCACCCAGGCGAGCACGTGTTCCCGGTACCGCAAGATCATCCGGTTCGAGACGAGATAAAGGGGGGGGAAAAGGACAATTGAGAAGAGCAAACTCCCCATGACAATGGAGTTGTTGAACTTTTCAAGGCGAAAGAGTGTCATGTTGTAAAGGGCGGTCCAGAGACCTTCTAGGGCACCAGCCGTTAGCACGGCGAGGCCGATCTGGTGAAAGAGGGGATCGAGCAAGTAAGCAATACCTGAAAAGAAGACCAGTCCCAGGATAAAGGTGGACAAGTTGACGCGAAGGAGCAGGACGAGCAGGATGACCAAGAAGTTGTGTAGGCTGAAAAGGGGTGTGAGACCCGCGATCATGGCGAAACAAAATGCGAGGCTGATCTGGCTGGGCTCGGTTTCAGAATTCAACGCGCTTAATACTTTGGCAACAGCTCTTAGCATATGGCACCTGCCTCCCTTAAAAAGGTTGGGCATAAATGCATAAAGAGGACATCTATGATTTTATCCTTTTCACCTCCGCATAAGCTTAACCTTCTTGTTTTCCGCACCAATTATTTTTCTGATCTCGATGCCACAG
>JAIWEZ010000194.1:0-4836 GCA_048631945.1 Gammaproteobacteria bacterium
AGGATTAAAATTCGAAGCCTGACGCCGCATCACGAAAAAATGACAGTTTTGCAAAGGTCTCGTCAAATATTTTTGATAGCAAGCAGTGTCATGCCTAAAACGCTTGCGTTTGGCCAGGCGAGCAGTACCGACTTCCAGGAAAGATTGCCTGCCAGCCGGGTCCCTTCCGTTCTACTTCTGAGGCCACAAAGGAGCAAGAAAGATTTTCGATGAATGCATCAGATAGACAGATCGAGGTCAAGATCGAAGAAGAAATGAAGCGGTCCTATCTGGACTATGCCATGAGCGTCATCATTGGCCGCGCCCTGCCCGACGTTCGTGATGGCCTGAAGCCGGTTCACCGTCGCATTCTATATGCGATGCGCAGTCTTAAGAACGACTGGAACAAACCGTCTAAGAAATCGGCTCGCATTGTGGGCGATGTAATCGGTAAATACCACCCCCACGGAGATACGGCGGTTTACGATACCATTGTGCGCATGGCTCAGAAATTTTCTTTGCGCTACCCACTGGTTGACGGCCAGGGCAATTTTGGCTCGGTGGATGGCGATAGAGCCGCTGCCATGCGGTATACCGAGGTCAGGCTGATGCGTCTGGCCCATGAGATGCTCGAAGACCTGGACAAAGAAACAGTCGATTTTACAGCCAACTATGACGAAACCCTGTTTGAGCCTTCAGTGCTTCCGGCAAAGATCCCGAACCTCTTGATAAACGGTTCTTCGGGAATCGCCGTTGGAATGGCAACCAATATCCCCCCGCACAATCTCAGTGAGGTCGTTGATGCAACAGTCGCTTTCATCGATAACCCGGACATTTCCTTCGAGGAGCTGCTGACCTATTTGCCAGGCCCCGATTTTCCCACCTCGGGTATTATTCGCGGCCGCAGGGGTATCCGGGACGCTTACCAAACAGGACGAGGGATCATCAAACTCAGAGCCCGTGTCCTGATAGAAAAGGATCGCAGAACCGGACGCGAGAGCATCATCGTGAACGAGATTCCTTATCAGGTGAATAAGGCTCGATTGATTGAAAAGATCGCTGATCTGATTAAGGACAAACGAATCGAGGGAGTTCAGTATGTCCGGGATGAATCAGACCGAGAGGGAATGCGGATCGTCATTGCCCTAAAGAGGGACGAAATTTCAGGGGTGATCATCAACCAGCTTTACGCCCATACCCTGATGGAAGCCACTTTTGGCATTATCATGTTGGCCATAGTCGACAAGCGGCCCCAGGTCCTTTCTATAAGGGAGGTTCTCGGCCACTTTGTAAGGCACCGAAAAGAGATCATTGTCCGGCGCACCCGTTTTGACTTGGACAAGGCCGAGGCCCGTGCCCATATTTTGGAAGGGCTCAAGATAGCTCTGGATCATATTGATGCCGTGGTTGATATTATACGCGCCTCAAAGACACCGGCTGAGGCCAGAGAGCGCCTTGTTTTGCAGTTTGAGCTGACCGAAACCCAGGCTCAGGCCATTCTGGAGATGCGACTGCAACGTTTGACCGGATTAGAGCG
Organism: Gammaproteobacteria bacterium; assembly: GCA_048631945.1. Lineage (GTDB taxonomy): Bacteria > Desulfobacterota > Desulfobacteria > Desulfobacterales. The sequence continues at coordinate 1,517 of JAIWEZ010000194.1, forward strand.
CGACAAGATTGTGGAAGAATACCAACAAATCATCCAGGCAATCGCCAAGTATCGCGAAATTCTGGCCAGTGAGCGCTTGGTGCTGAACATAATCAAGGAGGAACTCACAGCCCTTAAAGAGCAATATGGGGACGAACGCCGCACCGAAATTGTCGAGGAGACTGAGGATATCAGCATAGAGGACATGATCGTTGAAGAGGACATGGTGGTCACGGTCTCGCATGCCGGCTACATTAAGCGAAATCCGATAACCCTGTACAACAGTCAGCGGCGCGGGGGCAAAGGAAAGACCGGCATGGGCACAAAAGAAGAAGATTTTGTAGAGCATCTGTTTGTGGCCTCCACCCATGACACATTCCTCTTTTTTACCAATCTGGGGCGTGTTTACTGGCGCAAAGTCCACGAGCTGCCCCAGGCTGGCCGGCTGGCACGGGGCAAAGCAATTGTCAACCTCCTTGCTCTTGGGGAGGGGGAAAAACTGGCCACCGTACTTTCTGTGCGATCGTTTGAGCCGGGCCACGCCGTTCTCATGGCCACCAGGGGTGGCACGGTGAAAAAGACGGATATTATGGCTTACAGCCGTCCCAGATCAGGCGGTATCATTGCCGTGGACCTAATACCAGGGGACGAACTAATTGGTGCCCGTATCACCGACAGTACGCAAAACGTATTCCTTGCCTCCCGGGATGGAAAGTCCATACGATTTCACGAATCGAATGTCCGGCCTATGGGCAGGGTTAGCCGGGGGGTTCGTGGCATGAGTCTTGCCGAAAGTGATTATATAGTAGGAATGGAAGTCCTCACCGATGGGAAGACCCTGGTGGCGGTGACCGAAAATGGTTATGGCAAACGAACCTCCATTGATGAGTACCCCATCCGTCATCGCGGCGGCAAGGGCGTTATTACCATCAAAACCACGGAACGAAATGGAATGGTGGTCGCCATTGTTCTGGTAACAGATGATGATGACCTCATGCTGATGACTGATCGTGGCAAGATTATCCGAATGCCTGTAAAGGATATCTCTGTTATTGGACGAAATACGCAAGGGGTCCGGTTGATCGTGATGGAGCCAGGGGAGCGGGTGGCCAGGGCCGCCCGACTTGCGGAGAAGGATATGTGATACGATTTTGGATTGCGGATTTTGGATTTCGGATTGTAAGGGTTCAAGGGTTTTCTGTCAGCCAGGGATTGGTGATCGTGAATCCGAAAAGGTGTAATCGGAAAACGATTCACGAATAACGAATAACGATTCACGACACGTGGGGAGAGCAGGCATGAAAATCGGTGTTATAGGGGCTGGTGCATGGGGAACCGCGCTGGCTAACCTGCTGGCCAATAAAGGACTTGATGTCGCCCTGTGGGTTTTTGAACAGGAGGTCTGCGCGGGCATACTTGAAGAGCGAGAGAACAAGGTCTTTCTGCCAGGGGTTGCCCTTTCTCAAAACATTCAGCCGTCAAACGATCTTGATTGGGTGGCTGCAAACAAAGACATGTTGCTACTTGTGGTGCCCTCACATGTCTTTAGATCCGTAGCTGCACTGATGGTGCACCACCCTACAGAGAAGACCCTCATCGTTAGTGCGACCAAGGGGATCGAAAACAGGACCCATCTGACTCCATCGGGCATCCTGAAACAACTTCTTCCCCCAAGACTTCGTTCTCAGATTGCAGTCCTCTCCGGCCCGAGTTTTGCCAAGGAGGTGGCCAATAAGATTCCAACAGCCGTAACAGTGGCGGCCCTTGACCCCGAGGTGGCCAGAGCTGTGCAGAGTACCTTTGCCACCGAGTACTTTCGAGTATATACGAGTCATGATGTGCTCGGTGTGGAGCTGGGGGGCGCCCTGAAGAACGTGATTGCCATTGCAGCGGGAATTTCAGACGGACTTGGCCTTGGATATAACACCAGGGCAGCGCTCATCACCAGAAGTGCGACCGAGGTCCAGCGTTTGGGCATAAGACGCGGGGCAAACCCTAAAACCTTTATGGGTTTGGCAGGCATCGGCGACTTAGTGCTGACCTGCACTGGAAAGTTGAGCCGTAACTGGACGGTCGGTTGTAAGATCGGACAGGGGCTGAGGCTTGAGGAGATCCTTTCCGACATGCGCACAGTGGCCGAGGGAGTCAAGACCACAAGATCGGTTTACAATATGTCCCGAAAGATGGGGGTGGAGATGCCGATCACTGAGCAGATCTACCGCATATTGTACGAGGATCTTGATCCGAAAGAAGCACTTCAAGCCCTTATGAGCAGGGACCTGAAACATGAGCTCGACGGGGAGTAAGGTGGTGTTACGATTGCGGATTTTGGATTGCGGATTGAATGCGCAGAGGGCAAAGCGCAGAGAGTGTTTCGCTATGCGCCATGCGGAGCGAAGCGACAAAACTGGTTGCGGGTTACCAATGACCAATGACAAGTGACCAATGACACCCCACAAAGGCGAAGGGCATCGAGAACGACTCAGGGAGAAATTCCTGACCTCCGGGCTGGATGGATTCCACGACTACGAAGTCATAGAGCTGCTCCTTGCCTTGGCAACCCCCAGAAAGGACTGTAAAGACCAGGCCAAAGCGGCTTTGAAACGCTTTAAGACCTTACAGGGAGTCATTGAGGCGCCACCTGAACATCTCCAGGAGATTAAGGGCCTAGGCCCTAAAAACATCTTCGGGATCAAGTTTGTGCGGGCTGTTGCCGAGCGCTACCTTCAAAAAAAACTGATCAGCAAGGATCCGATCCGCTCTTCAAAGGAGCTCTTCGACTATCTCTACCACAGCCTCAGAGACAAGAAACGGGAAATCTTCAAGGTAGTCTTCCTGGATGCACAAAACAAGATTATTGCTATAGAAGACCTTTTTGAGGGAACGCTTAATGCCAGCAACGTGTACCCAAGGGAGGTTGTGCAGACCGCGCTCAGGCATCATGCGGCCGGCCTTTTCCTTGTACACAATCACCCATCAGGAGAACCAAAGCCATCACGCGAAGACAGGCTCATTACCCGCGAGTTGATTCATGCCTGCCGAGTCATGGGAGTCACGGTCCACGAGCACCTTATCATCGGCGACAACACCTATTTCAGTTTTGCTGATTGCGGTTACATAGCCGAGATGAATCGTGAGTATGAGGCTAGTATCCGGTCCCGAGATTGAGGTTTTACCTTTGTGAATCCTTGAAAAAGTCCGTCTTGCTGGTAGTTCCTCAATGTCATTAACTTAAGAGTCCAATCTCCCCCCTTTGCCAAAGGGGGGTCGGGGGGGATTTTATCCAACTTCTCGAAATCCCCCTAAATCCCCCTTTTTTAAAGGGGGACTTTCAATGGCCA
>JAIWEZ010000195.1:0-4771 GCA_048631945.1 Gammaproteobacteria bacterium
AAGGAAGGCAAAAATTTTAACCGGAGGAATACATTATGTATTTCGAGGATTAAGATTCGAAGCCTGACGCCGCATCACGAAAAAATGACAGTCTTGCAAAGGTCTCGGATTGAACCGTATGTGGTACATAAGGATGATTTCGCAAAGACGATTGCCGAGGCGGATCGGCGATATCAAAGCTGGAGGGAGAAACTCGGCTGGATCAATGACTTTCTTGCAGAGGAGGCCTTTGATCTCAACATGGAACACCTTGTTTACTTAGCTATCTATCTTCGTTTCATCGGTACGGGTGAAGTTTCATGCAACGAGGATGGCAGGCACTATCGTCCATCTCATCATGCCAGGATAGCAAGTCGCATACACGATCTTCTCTCCGGAATAACCACTCCAGACAATGTTTTCATCATCAGGAAAATCTACCCATGGCTGCCCTCACATGACAGTGCTTTCACAAGGGCGGAACCACTCACGCGGATTCGGGATATAGCCCACAGAAACGATATCCCAAGAGAACTCAAACAGGAGATTAAACACACGCTCCAGAACAAACTGCATCGTTGCGCCGGCCCAGAAGACCTAGTCACCTCGGCGGACCTGCTTGAAAAGATAACCGCCCCGGATGCCGATTATCCGTCCGCTTTCGTAGAAGAATTTAAGAAGTTCCATGAGGAACTCAAGGAGTTTTTCAGCGCTCACTCTTTGGAAGAGCAGCTTGAAGTGATCGTGAAGAAGGAAACCGCCCAGGGAGTCGATTTGATCCGCGCATTTCTTGAAACCAATGAAATGGCGAACGCTCCAGAAGAACAGCTCACTGCATTCGAGCGCTTGACTACGCTTCGCGGCTATCTCGAAAAAAGAATTGAACATAACACCGGGTCGGAGGCGCAGGATCTCCGACTGGCAGATATAAGGCTTGAGGATTATTCCTTTGTTCTCTTGAGTCAACTGATCAATCACTTTGAAGCCCCGGAAAACGGGATGCCTTGGTCGCAGGCGCTGCACGCCCTTTCCCTGACTGTAGAAAACCTTCGTATAAGTGGTTTTGATGTAGAGGAATGCCAAGCCGTAGAATCCGAGTTGAATACTTGGCGTATGAGGTTTGAGCCTCGAGACATACAACAGCTAATTCGGCTCAAAGCCTCACTTGATAGATGCCGGCGACTGGCAGAAGTCTACTGTGACAAAATCCTGGAATTGTTTCCTGAAAGGGTTGAAAGGTTGGGCAGGGTCCTGGGTGTGGCCGAACGCTCCATAAAGGTTTTCTGTGAGGCCGATATTCGTGGCCACCTGGTGTTTCAACTCTCAAAGCTTGTTACTTTTCTTTCAAAAAGCATTCGGGCATCTGCGGCAAAGGACTTGTAAACAACAATCGTAGTTTCTTCTAACTTCGCTTTTTGTCCAGCACGTTCCGGATGGTCTTGGCCATGTCCTGCGTGACTATAGGCTTCATAACGAACTCTCGGATGCCCATAGCCTTAGCCTTCTCCTCAGTTATTACTTCGCTATATCCTGTGCAAAGAATAATGGGAATATCAGGTCTTATACGCATGAGCTCCTTTGCTAACATTTCCCCTGTCATGTGCGGCATTGTCTGATCGGTGATAACCAGGTCGAATTCATCCGGATGAGCGCTGAACGCCTCCAGTGCCTCGGTGCTGCTCGTTTTGGCAACAACTATGTAGCCAAGGGCTTCCAGTATCTTTTTCCCCATGCCCACAATGGCTTGCTCATCATCAACGAAAAGGACTCGTTCATTGCCCACTAGACTATGTTCGGGAGCTTTAGTTTTGGACTTAACCTTCCTTCCGATCCTATGGAAGAATACGTGAAAGGTAGTGCCTTCTTCAACTTTGCTCTCCACGGTGATCATTCCGCCGTGACTTTTGACGATTCCGTGAACCACCGCAAGACCCATGCCGCTTCCTTCATCTGCCCCCTTGGTGGTAAAATACGGATCAAAGATCCGTTCTAACACCTCAGGCTCTATTCCATGGCCCGTATCGCTCACAGTGAGCCTCACGTATGGTCCTGGATTCAAATCCGGGTATTGGGCCGCGACATCAGCATCAATATCTATATCCATCAGGCTGACCCCAAGCACCCCCCGATTTTTACGCATGGCATGAGCCGCATTGGTGCAAAGATTCATTAGCACCTGCTGGATTTGCGTTGGATCAGCCAGGACTGTCCCTGGCCGGCCCTCGATGTTTTTTCGAATTTCAATCGTTGTGGGCAATGTTGCGTGCAAAAGGTGTAGGGCTTCTTCCACAACAAGACTGACTTGCAACGGACTTTTTTCTTGTTCGCTCTGGCGGCTGAAGGTGAGGATCTGCTGCACCACGTCTTCTGCGCGCAAGCAAGCCTTGAGTACCTCCTCTAGATCATGCCGCACTGAATGCCCCTGCATATTTTCATATAGCGCCAACTCCGTATTGCCAATAATAATCCCTATGATGTTATTGAATTCATGGGCTATCCCACCAGCCAAAGTGCCCATCGATTCCATCTTGTGAGTTTGTCGGAGTTGGGCTTCGAGTTGTTTCATTTCTTCGTGCGCCTGCTTACGTTCAGCTATCTCTCGTTTTAAAAGCAGGTTGGCCCTGGAAAGCTCGACAGTTCGCTTCTCAACCCGCTCTTCCAGATCGTCGTGAGCTTTTTGGAGTGCCTTCTCCGTCCTCTTGTGCTCAATGATTTCTTCATTGAGTTGCTTGGCATAGATGATGGATTGGGCATAAGCAAGTTCCAGCCGGCGGGTACTTTCGCGCAGTGCCTCTTCCGCCTGCTTGAGCTTACTCTCCGATGCTTCCAACCGAGCGATTGTTTGGCGCAGTTTTGATAACTCATTTATGAGTTGGTCTTTTGACTTGTCTTCATCTTTCATCTGCAATGCAAGTATTTGGCAGAAAGCCCCGTTTTATGACGACCATGGCACCTTCATTTGTTGGCGGGCGATCAGTGACCGGTAGTAATCGTTGGTCTCCAAAAGTGACCGGTGTGTACCAACAGCGACAAGATGACTCTTGTTCAGCAGTAAAATGTAATCTGAATCCATAATGGTAGAGAGTCGGTGTGCAACCACAAACAGGGTTTTATTTTGAATGACGGTGGGGAGGGATTGGAAGATCGAGTCTTCCGTCCTGCTGTCCAATGCGGAGGTTGGCTCATCCAGTACCAGAATGTCCGGATCTTTGACCAAGGCCCGAGCAAGGGCCAGCCGCTGTTTTTGCCCTTCCGATAGGTTTACGCCCCTTTCGCCTATCTTGGTTTTATAGTCTTCCGGCAGGCTGTCTATAAAGTCATGAATACCCGCTACACTGGCGGCCCTAACAACTTTCTCCTTGCCGGCCTCGGGATTCCCATAACATAGGTTTTCCATAATGGTACCGGACAAAATGAGTGTGCTCTGAGAGACATACCCGATCAGCCGGCGCAACGAACCCACTTCATAGTCCGATGCCGGATGGCCGTCAAAGTAGATCTCTCCGGAAGTGGGCTTGTAGAATCGGAGGATAAGACTTAACAGAGTTGTCTTGCCTACGCCGCTTGGCCCCACAACTGCCACATATTCTCCGGGGCGGACTTTAAAGGAGATATCCTTGAGTACTGGTTCAAAGCCATTGTACGAGAACGAAACATTCTTGAACTCTATATCTCCCCTTAACCGATCGACCATTTTGCCTGTGCCCGAGTTTTCTTCAGGAACAATGTCTAAGAGGGCCGAAACGCGTTCTATCGCCGCTCGTGAACTTTGCAGTTGAAGGTTTGCTGTGGCCAGAAATTGCGCTGGACCGAATACGTAACCCAGGTAGGCCTGAAAGGCAAGTAAAGAGCCCAGAGTCCAATGGCCATTGATTACCCAATAGGCCCCTGTTGCCAGCACAATGATCCGGGCAATACCGGGCATGGAATTGATTGTAAGATTGGCGACTGAACTCACGGTGAATTGTTCTAGTGAGATTTGAAATGCAGTCTTCAACTCTCTCATTAGACGCCCTACTGTACGGGCTTCCGAAGAGAAGGCTTTGATCAAAGAAACTGCAGACAATGACTCCTGGAAACGACTTGAGACGTTGGCCTGTTGTTCCATGTCCTGATGGCTCAAGACATGAATCTTGGAAGAAAAGTAGCGCATGCAGAACACGATCCCAGGGAGAATGACCAGGACACCAAGGGCCAGTCTCCACTCCAGATAGATGAGCAACACCGCTCCTCCTACAAGGCGAACAATATTGCTGATGATGTAAACAATGGTGCTGGAAAAGAACCAGCGCAGCCCCTGCACGTCCGAGGAGAGGCGTGACATCAGGTAGCCTGTATGATTGTCGTCGAAAAATGATTTTGGAAAACGCAGAGTACGATCGAGTAAATCGTGCTGGATGTCGAGGATGACCTTTTGCTCAAATCGGATGAAATAGAATTGTTGCAGCAGGCTCGTCAGTTTTTCCGCCCCTAAGATCCCGACCAGAAGAAGGATGGCTCCAGTTAGAAGTTCCAGCTGACGACCCAGAATGACATCGTCAACAACGTAGCGCATGATTATGGGTTGAGGGAAACCGAGCAAGGAGGTGAAGATAATGAGTCCAGCCCCCAGCACTCCTTTCCGCCAGTGCCGACCGATATAAGGGCGAAGGTTCCTTAGGTTGGTCTTTATGCCCGCATAGCCATCCTGGCCGGCGATGCGGTCCTTAGGCAGTTTCCGGGAAAGTCCCCGTTTCAGATAAGTGAACCAGCTATTTTTCACAAGCTAAACTCGTTGTCTGGATGAACGGTT
>JAIWEZ010000196.1:0-4710 GCA_048631945.1 Gammaproteobacteria bacterium
AGATTCCCGCGCTCCCCGATGGCCACCAGGAAACGGTGCTCGGGACGGAATTGAACCGAGAGCTCGGCGGTGAGGAAGAGCCGGTGCTCGAACCATGGGGCGATGGCCTGCAGCATCTTGGAGAGATCGGAGTCGCGACCGAAGCTGGACGGGGCGAGGTTGTGGGCCTCATCAACAATGATGAAATCCGGACATTCCTGGATAAAGACCTGCCGCCTTGCATCAGACTTGATGTAGTCAATGGAAATGATCTGATAGGGGTAATATTCATAAACACTGGTATCCCCATGAATTTCCCGGTCCAGTCTTGCCTGGGTGTTTGAACGGATGATGACCGCCTCAATGCCGAATTTATCCTTTAACTCAGCCTGCCACTGTTCACAGAGATGCGGCAGGACAACAATGGCAAATCGCTTGATTTCACGGCGTTCAAGAAGCTCTTTCAACACAAGCAGGGCCTCGATGGTTTTACCAACACCTACGTCGTCGGCAATGAGCAGACGAACAGGTCCAGGCTGCCGCAGAGCCATGATCAAAGGGACCATCTGATACGATCGGGGTCTGAAAGAGAGTTTGGCCAGGGAACGGAATGGGCCGGCGCCACTCCGGAAAGAAAGGCGGCAGGCGTTATAGAGGAGACGAGCAGAGGAGATATCGCCGATATCTTCGATGCCTGGCAAGGGGAAATTGGTGGATTCGATCTTATCATTTTCAAAGGCCAGCGGGAGATAGATACCGGTTATTTCCTCTTCTGAACCCCCGAGTGGTTTTAAAAGGACAAGGTCATCCTGCGGGGAGGGAAGAACTACCCAGTCTCGACTGCGGACGCGGACAAGTGAGCCTGCTTTGAATTCCATACTCTTATTTTACCGTAACTATTCAGCAGCGCCCCATCTGCGCGCGATCAGGCTGGTTCACATAGCCAACTATAGTTCGCCGGCCTGCTGAAGTTTATGCCCTTCAGGGTGCACATCCGGAGTCTACGCTTACCTGGGGCGCCTGCGTACGATTACCAGTAATTTTATGTCAGAGATGCCGTCTCGCAAATGAGTGCAAATTCCTCCGGATCCAGGCTTGCCGTCCCTACCATTAACCCGACCACACCCGCAATTTTCAGGTAATCGCCGGCGTTTTCCTTATTAATTGATCCGCCATAAAGAATTGGTTTATCAGGTGCGATTATCCGGATCTTATCTATCTCCTCCTTTGTTTTTTCAGGAGATTGAGGAATATCAATACCAATGGCCTCAACTGGTCCGTAGCCGATAATCAGATCGTCAAGATCCTCTTCGTGCAGGGCCGCCATCTGAGACCTTGCATATGGTAGGTCGACACAGACTATTGGCTTAATATCGGCGGCATTAGCCTCGCTGACTTTATTAGCAACATCCTGGTTTGTTTCATGGAAATAACGCCGACGCTCCAAATGACCGAGAATAGCAAACTCAACCAGGTTTCGTACCATTTCAGCGGCCATCTCCCCTGTATAGGCCCCGGGGGGGAATGGCGACAGATTTTGGGCTGCCAAGGTTAGATGGGCAATTTTATATTTCTGTAATTTCTGCCGCATGGGGACAAGGTATAATGCCGGTGGGGCGATTATCACTTCTACCTGCGGATGGGGTCTATACAACTGACAGAATTTTTCAAGCCATGCCTCAGCTTCAGACATGGTCTTATGGGCCTTCCAGTTTGCCAACACATATTTTGTCATAATTATACTCATAAAAAAATGGGATTCAGAACTAAAAGAAGAAAGGGGTCAGAGAAAGAAAAAGGGTCAAGAAAGGGTCAACAGAGAAAGAGAAAAGAAAGGGTCAAGAAAGGGCCAGGCTTAACATTTTGATATTCCCGCAAGCTCACTTTCTATTATTCCCAGTTTGTCAGCTAATTCCTGATCTTCACTTAAGCGAGCACGCAGCCTACCGGCAGCCCGACTCAATGCAGATATATCTCGCCGCAAATATTTCCCTAATTCGGTCATTGAAGGTTTCTCAGCATCCTGTACCAGATATGAAACAACCGCCCTGGCTTCTGCGGCAGGCTGTTGTTTGCCTGGTGCGACTATTGTTCGTTTATCTATTTTGTATTGTTTGCAAACTATATTAATAAGTTGTTCCACTCTCAGTGCAGGATGAAATTTTTCTTCAGCTCCGGCAAGCACGTTTTCACTAAATTGATCGTTCCCCAAAATACGCCCTTGAAAAGTCCCCTTGTGAAACTCCTGTCGGTGCTTTTCATGAATACCCGTTAAGCAGAATTCGTGGAACCGTTGACGAGCTCTTTTTTTGTGCTTGCCAAACTGAGACAAAATCCAGTCAGTCGTTAACCACGGAATAGATTCTTCACCTATATATGCCCGATGACTTGACCACTGATAATGTTCGGGGGATAGGACCATCCCGGTACGCAGTGGATTGTTATGAATGTAACGAACCAACTCCAGTAGATAGCTGTCAGCATCTATCAAAAGAGCTTTATAACGTCCCTGAAACAAGTGGCCTATCCGGTTCTGTTTTTTGTTGATGTATCGAGTGTAACGAAAACTCACATTCTGGAAAATTTTGGAAAGTGCGATATCTCCTACCTGAACTACTATGTGGAGATGATTTGTCATCAAACAAAACGCATGGATTCGGTGACCGAACCTTTCAATACCTTCCTGAAGCAGAAGATAAAGACGGTATCGGTCTTCCTGGGAGTAAAAAATATCCTGACCGCCATTGCCGCGAAGAATTACATGATAAACTGCGCCAGGATAATGGATGCGTGGTTTACGAGCCATGCAACATGCTTAATACATGAATATCAAAATGTCAAGCCCGACCCATTTTCTTCTAAAAAACAAAGGGCATTTTTCAGTGCCCTTTGTTTTTATGCGGCTGTGTCGGATCGGCACCTCGCAAAAGAGGGCGATAGGAGATCTATTTCCCGATCCGATACCCCATTTCCTTCAAAGTGCTCTCGCCAGTTGCCGACGATTTCACACATCTCCTCCACAATCCTCCGTGCTCCTTTGGAGGAAAGCCCGAAACGTGGCGCACGGGTGAGAGCATTTTTAAGTGTGGCCTCGCGACCTTGGTCGCCAATAGTCATGGCAAGCCTGAAATCCGTGCCAACCCCTGCCATTGTCGGAGCAGGCACGATATCATATGCGGGAGAAAGACAAAGTTTTCCTTCTTTCTCAACCAGAAAGCCATGGTTTCGCGGATGGTCGTCTGTATTGCGTACCAGAATATTAAATATCATACGACGATAGAGTTCTTCGATGAATTCCTGCCCCATGTAACGACGCATCACGTCGGCCATGGAAGAATAATCCCAGCGTGCACTTTCCCGTTCATCCCATCTCATGAGAGAAAGACTGCTGATAAATCCTTTGCGCACCCATCCATTACCGGTACTGTTTCTATCGAAGCGCCGGGCAAGGTAGATATTTTTTCCGCCAACAGAGATGATCCGCACGTCAGGAACCCTGATGGAAGTGCGAGCTGCAAGGGTCATGGTTGCATACTCGATACGAGGAATATCAAGAGTGTCTCCTTGGGAAGGAAACTTAGCAATCCAGAGTTCGCCTTCCCACTCCACAGTACACTTGGGACGTGCTCCGCCCATACTGGTTCCCTGACGCAGCAAACGCAAGAGATGACTTGCGGTCTCTTTTCCAGCCTCAATTTGCTCAGCGGCGCCAATGACCTCGGCTAGTTCGTTGAAGTGGGGCGGAGTGAGCTGTGGCTCCGGATCTTCGGGGGACGAACGAAAGTCCAGATTACCTACGCGAGTCGCGTTGGCAGCTACCAGGAAATCAGTTTCAGAAAAGGCCTCGGGCGGAATCCCGACCTCGGCAGCAATAACAAGTCGGCCCCAATAGTCAGGGGCCGCATCACGAAATGCCCCATAAAGACCACGGTTTGTCACCACTTCCAGGGGAGCCGGTCCTAACGGCAGCGCCACCGGATCCACGGGCAACGCGCCCTGACGTTCGACATATTTTCGGCCATAGGCAAAGAAACCGATGCCGGCATCACCATCATGAGTAAAGATGCCCGCCGGTACGGCGCTGGTCTCTCCGGGCAGATAAATAAATACTGTCAACTTCCTTTGCGTCATCAGAAATCCAAATTGTCTGGGACTTTTGTTTTTCGCACCCGCTCCGGCAATTTTTGCTTTTCACGATAAATTCCCACCTCGTCATGTTCCGGTAGCGCCACCTTTTCCAGATCCTTATCGAGTCCAAGCACCCAAAGCGCCGAGGCAAGAACGGTCAATCTCACTCCGGGGTCACCCTTTTCAAGTCGGAAAAGGGTTTTTCGGGTGACGTACATCCGGGCAGCCATCTCTTCCATTGTCAACCCACGGCGCTTGCGCGCTATCCTGACATGCTCACCCAGACGCACGATCAATTTTTCCGCCTCTGGAGGAAGAGATTGTGCCGACATGCTGTTATGTGTCATTTAATACCCCTTAAATGAATTTAATGAGTATTAAATGACACATTTAATCCATGACGTCAAGAACAAATAAAATTATCTCCACTGCATATATTGGGGTACATGAATGCTACCATCAGCCGTGCCGATGTATTAAGGGGTCTGTAAAGAAATAACTTGGGTAATTCCGATTCGAAATGTGTTGCAGATTTAGTCGGTTTGATATTCACGAAACCGCAAGCGTAGCAGGGCTACGGTGAGGATTTCGGGGATGTCAAAC
>JAIWEZ010000197.1:0-4682 GCA_048631945.1 Gammaproteobacteria bacterium
CCCTTTATAGATAATGTTGAATTTTGAATGCTGAATGGTGAATTGTGGAAAAGATTTAAAAGACATATACCTTAATTGTCATAGACTAAAATTCTTCATCAGGAAACAACGAAGAAATCCTGACATGCAGGATACATGAGATCTCGGTTTTCTTCATCACTTTATAGGTCTGAAGAGAAAGGAGATCGACGATGACAGAGAAAGGTGAAGGTACAGGACGAGAAAAAGAAGTCGGCCAAGAGAAGAGGGGCTGTCCTGCCCGGGGCAAGCGCTATTCTCCCGCTCAGAAGCAGGAGATTCTGGAATACGCCGTTGCCCATGATGTTCAGGCTGCAGCAGAGAGATTCCAATTGACAGGGGCAAGCATCTATGAATGGCGCCGTTGCCTGAAACGTCGTGGAGTGGCGGATGCCTCTGACAAAGAAGGAGGCAAGATCGTAATTGAAGACTCCAAGGCGGAGCGTGACCGGAAAATCCTTGCCATGTGGCGTCAGCATCCGGGCTATGGGCCAAGCCAAATCCGCAACATGCTCAAGCGGGGAGGGTTCAAGGTTTCGGTTGGGACTGTACGGCATGTGATGGAAGAGAATGGCTATCTTCCTCCGAGCTTGAAACGCAAAGAGCATGTGGGCCGTTACGAGGCGGCCCGTCCTAGAGAGCTGTATCACCTGGACTTCTATCACTTTTACTGCCATAAGCAGAAACAGTGCGTACTCTTTGTTGAAGACGATCATTCCCGATTCATTGCTGGTTGGGCGATGGTGCCGGTAGAGGCAGCCGATCCCGTGATCGAGAGTTTCGAGCGGGCAGTCGAGCGTTATGGCCGTCCGGAGGGGGTGATGACTGACCGGGGTTCAGCGTTTCACTCATGGAAAGGGCTGTCTCGCTTCGAGGCCTTGCTGGAAGACTACGAGATCAACTATTTCCTGGCCCGGGAAGCGGCGGTCAACGGCAAGGTGGAGGCACTTAACGCCAGTTTTCAGAAGGAGTGCGTGGAGCAACAGGAGTTCATGGACCTAACCGACGCTGCTCGTGGAATCGGACGCTGGGTGGAGCACTACAACCACCGTCGTACCCATCATGGTCTTGGCGGACTGTTGGTGCCGGCGGACCGGTTCTATGGGATAGCGGAGCAGACCTTGAAACGGATCGAACAGGGGCTGGGGGCGGATACGGAGCTGACCCATCCTGACAGCCGGGGTCTGGAACTGTTCCGGGTGGTCTCTCATGGGGGGAGGCCTCAGGTCTGGCTTATGGGGGAGAAGATTCTTGGATAAAGATTGAAAGTGGGTGGTTGATCCGCGATAGTGTAGGCACCAGAAGCCAGACCTCGCGAAGGAACCACCCACACCATGAATGTAAAGGAAGAGTGCCAAGAAAACAAGTTGACGATGATAGCTTTGCACAAATTTATAGAGGAGAGCGCTGTGGCAATAGGCCTCTGTTTAGACGGTCCTCTGGCGAGGATTTGCGTCCGAGCCGAGGTCAATCGATCCCAGGTCTATGAGCGCAAGGATCAAATTGAGAGGGCCTTAGAGGGGATCGAGTTGCTCGGCCCGGGGCGACCGGCAAGCCCTATTGGTGCTACTGATCCGTCGGCGAACCGTCAGGAGTGGGAGCTGCGCGAAAAGGTCCTGCGCTATCGCCTGGAGCATCCTGATGCGATAGTGGTACATGGCAGAGGCCATGCCACCTATAGTAGCGGTTTTATCCGCTTTATCCTGGACCTTGAAGATAGTTGGGAAGGCTCGCCGGAACGGTTTTGCCACTTGGTGGAGATCCCATACCCAACGTTTCGGTCCTGGCGGAAACGAGACGAGCAACAGCCCTATACGGTTTTGCCACGCCGGCCTATTCCAGATCTACTACCAACAGCAAGCGAGGATTTTCGGCGAATCGTGCAGGACTATGCGGCATGGCATGGCAGCTTGAGGGATTTTCTTGGATATGAAGCAGTCCGTATGCACTTGCCGCCGACTCAGATTCGCCGGGTATTGACTATTTCCGGTATGGTGCCGGTAAAATGCGGAAAGACACCGCGTTACCGTGGCTCCACAGAGCGGCTTTGGCCTGGGACAGTTCTGGTGACCGATGGCAAAGAGGTTGAAGTAGTCTTGCTGGCTACCGGCCAAGTGTTCACCTACACTTGGCAGGGCATGGTTGACCAGGCCACTGGCTGCCATACGGCGGTGGTGGTAACCGATACTGAATGTGCCAAAGGCGTGCATCACGCCTTCAAGGAGAGCTGCGCGTTTCTCGGTCAGCCACCCCAGGCTCTGCTCCACGACAACAAACCGATCTATAGCGACAAAAAGCTGCACAATGCAGTAGAGAAGACCACCAGGATGATTCCTACTACTCTGAGACGTCCTGAGAACAAGGCTATCTTGGAAGGTGGATTCGGCAAATTTGAACAGGAGGTAGGCCGCATCCATCTGGATGACAGCAGCGAGGAGGACTTGAAGAAGAGTGCTGTTATCGAAATTCTCAGGGCCTATACTGCGGGGAGCGATCACGCGGGACGTGCTGAATTTGACGGCAAAAGCCGGCAGGAGGTCTTGCGCAAGGCCTGCCCGGATCCTGATAGGGAGCGAAGATTCATTGAGCGTCTGCATGCTGATCACAGCAAACCGCAACGCAAGGACTGCCTCCCGACCCGGGAAGTAGCTCGAAAACTCTTGGACAAAGGTTTTGCCCTTTTTGGAATCGAAGATCTGGACCTGCAGGGTAAAATCCGAGAGTGGCTCAGTGTACGCTTTGGCCCGGAAGCCATTCGCCAGGGACTTGCTATCTTTAGCGCCAAAAGGGATAAAGGACTCCTGCGCAACGACATGGCCCACCGCTACCTGGTAAAGGTGATCCAGAATTGCCAGCATGAGATCGATCTTCGCCGCCAGGAAGAGCTGTTACGTGAGTTTGCCGAGACCGAGCAAAATGCCTGGCTCCAGGATCTGACACCGGAATACGAACTCCTGAAGGCCGAGTGCGATGGCTCCAGTCCCGAAAAGGATCTCGACTTTCGTGTTAGTGAGAATGCCGTATTCGGCTGCCTGTTTTTACAACGGGCCTTCTGGAAAAACAAACTGAAGACATTGCTGAAGGATCGACGTGACCGAATCGCTGCTGTTTGCAACCATGTACGACGTCTGTTCGAAGCTACATGGGAAGACCGTTTTCAACTGATAAGCAAGTTAATCGCCTGGGAATATCGGATTAGCGGATAAGCCTGGGAACAGTTGCTGGAGATGAATAAATATCCAGTCAACCAAACAACGGATAGTAGTTTGAGAAAATATCTTGTGGGCATTCAGAGTGATTCAATCTGATTTGTCCGTAGTCTTGGCTCCTTCTGACAGTCAGTTGGAGTCAGACAATCTACGGAGAGACTGAGACTCTTTTGTATCTCTCAGTGTCAGGAAATTGTTGATGAAAGTGTTTGACAAGGACAATTAGGTGATGAAAGTAACAAGGATTGATAGTCTTTAAAAACCTACTGGCATGCCTGATCCTCTAACTCGCAGTGTTCCGGCTCAATGTCGAGAATCAGGGCAATTGAACTCTTTATGAGATGAATTTCTTCGTTTGAAATCTTTCCGATTTTTTCCGCAAATCTCTTATGGCTAATGGCCCTAATCTGAAAACAGTCAACTACCGATTTTTTCTGAAGACCATTCTTTGAGCTGGGTTCCAGAGAAACAAAAAACGGGTTTTCCTCCCAGTACGGGTTCCACGCAGTGATGGGTACAACAATGGCAAGTTTGAGATGCTTGTCATGACCACCGTTCAAGACGACTACAGGCCGTCTTTTCTTGATTTCATCCCCAATGGTTGGATCAAGATTTACCCAATAGATTTCACCGGTTTTCAAAATCTTCCCCTTCTATCGATTCAAAAACGTTATCATACGGTGCTTTGCCGATCATCTCAATGGCTGCTATCCGTTTTAATTCCCGGAGCTTCTTGCGGTCTTTCTCCACCTTAGCGTTAACAGCCTCTCGTATATATTCGCTCAGGCTTTTGTAATGCAGCTCCTTATGGATCTGTTTGATGAATTCATAGTTTTTTTTGTCAATCTGAATTTTTGTTGGAATCAGCATATGATTGCTCCTAATTTTTTTACATAGAGTGCCATAATATGACCCCAAAGTCAAGGGTAAAAATATAGGGGTATTTATTGGGTAGTGAACGCTACCATATAAATGAGTTTTCGAGAATCCAGAACCTCAAATGTGAAAATTGGATATATGGCAGTTGAATAGTTGATTTTGGTTGCATCATAATGTTACAGTCCAATAAAAATGAATACTTATAAAAAATCGTTATCTATCGGTGCATTTTTTGATTTTGACCAAACCCTCCTGGATACGGAGAGCAGCCGCTTGGGCTTTAAATATCTCTGGGAGCGGCGGCTGATATCTTTGGGTTTTCCGGGCATCATCGGTCTCCTTGCTCAAGGCCTCCCGTTCAATTTTCAGTTGGATCAGAAGCAATTACCATTTCAAGCTGGTTTGTTGATCTCGCTGCTGATCAGGAATATGCTGATGATATGCTTAGAGAGATTTCCAGTGTTCAGGTTGGTGTTTATAATAGAGTCGAAGGTACTGATGCCAAAGCAAATTTCGGTTCGCTTCAATCAATCGATGAAGAAAAAGGTAAAGTTGAAGTTCTAGTTAGTATCTTTG
>JAIWEZ010000198.1:0-4651 GCA_048631945.1 Gammaproteobacteria bacterium
CGAATGTATGAAATCACGAAAAGATGCAGGGTCATTATAGATCCCAAGGGCTATGTTTTGAAGTACTTGAACGTAGCCGTATGGCATATATACAGACCTTCATGACCTTTTCCCTTTGTTGTCTTCGGATTTTCGTGATAAAGCAATATATCCTTTTCAAATAGAACTCTTGTTTTGGAGATTTACGCCATGGAATCAATTATAGTCTATGATACAACTCTTAGGGATGGTTCGCAGGGAGAAAAGATCAATTTTTCTGCTGAAGACAAACTCCGGATCGCCCAAAGACTCGATGACATGGGTATACATTACATCGAGGGGGGGTGGCCGGGTTCCAATCCCAGAGATGTGCATTTTTTTGAACTGGCCAAAAAGGTATCCTTTAAGCATGCGTGCCTTGCAGCTTTTGGGAGTACGAGACGACAGAATACGCGCCCTGAAGAAGATCCAAACCTCATAGCCCTTCTTCAATCCGAAACACCTGCTGTGACTATCTTTGGAAAGAGCTGGGATCTCCACGTCAAGAAGGTTTTAGGCACTACTCTTGATGAGAACCTGGCCATGATTGAGGACAGCGTGGCCCATCTTTATTCTCAGGGCCGGGAAGTCATTTACGACGCCGAACATTTCTTTGATGGCTACAAGAACAATCCGGACTATGCCATGAAGACAATAGAGGCCGCAGTTTCAGGTGGAGCCGATGTGATCGTGCTGTGTGATACAAACGGAGGGACCCTACCTTTTGAGATACAGGAGATTATGGAAAGGATATGTCCACGTATTCCGGTAAAAGTGGGAATTCATACCCACAACGACTGTGGTCTTGCAGTAGCAAACACTCTGGTGGCGGTCCGCGCCGGTGCT
Organism: Gammaproteobacteria bacterium; assembly: GCA_048631945.1. GTDB lineage: Bacteria > Desulfobacterota > Desulfobacteria > Desulfobacterales. The sequence continues at coordinate 865 of JAIWEZ010000198.1, forward strand.
GTGATGGTTCAGGGAACCATAAACGGGTACGGCGAGCGAAGCGGCAACGCTGATTTGACCTCAGTCATTCCTAACCTCCAGCTAAAGATGGGGCTGACATGTATGAGCGAGGAGGATCTCCTGCGTCTCACGGAACTGTCGCGCTACGTCAGCGAGGTGGCCAACATGACCCCGTTTAACGGGCGCCCTTTTGTGGGAATAAGCGCCTTTGCCCATAAGGGAGGCATCCATGTCAATGCCATCATGAAGACGCCCAAGGCATACGAACACATGGAACCAGAGGTAATTGGAAATGAGCGCCGTGTGCTTATGTCCGACCTTTCCGGCAAGAGCAATGTGGATTACAAGGCCAGGGAACTTGGGGTCGAGCTCGGAGGAGATGGATTTGACAGCCGGGGAATCGCCAACGAGATAAAGCGATTGGAGCATGAAGGGTATCAGTTTGATGCAGCGGAAGGCTCTTTTGAACTCCTGTTGAAAAGGCTCAGCGGGCAATTCAAACCGCTATTTCAATTGGAATCATTCCGGGTGGCCATTGAAAAGGAGAAGGATCTTCCGTGCAGGGCATACGCCACCATCAAGATCTCCGTGGGGGATCAACAAGAGATCACGGCGGCAGAGGGAACCGGCCCTGTCAACGCGCTGGATAATGCCTTGAGAAAGGCCCTGAACAAGTTCTTTCTGGTGGACTTAGAAAAAATGCACCTTGTCGATTTTAAGGTGCGAGTGATTGAAGGTCGCGACGGAACAGGAGCCCGTGTTAAGGTTTTTATAGAATCCCGTGACCAAAAGCGCGTATGGAGCACCATCGGGGTTTCTCCAGATATTATTGGGGCAAGCTGGGAGGCCTTGGAAGACAGCTTTCAGTACAAACTTTCGCACACTTGAGTCGGGAATCGTTATTTGTTATTCGTTATTTGTCGGTTGTGTATTGTCTGTTGTCCGGCGCTATTTTTCAAGACCACTGACTACTGACATTTTCCGATTCACGATTCACGAATTCCGGATAACAAATAACAAACACAGAGGATATGAATGAAAAGTGACAGCGCAAAATCCGGTATAGAGCGCGCTCCCCATCGTTCCTTGTTTAAGGCCATGGGGTACACAAATGAAGAATTGAGGAGACCCCTGGTAGGGATCGCCAATTCGGCCAACGATATCATACCAGGACACGTGGAACTGGATCGAATCGTCAATGCGGTGAAGGCGGGTGTCTACATGGGTGGCGGCACACCCATCGCCTTTGGCACCATTGGCATTTGTGACGGGATCGCCATGAACCACATAGGGATGAAATACTCACTTGCAAGCCGGGAGCTGATTGCGGACTCTATTGAGGTGATGGCCATTGCCCATGCCTTTGATGCCATGGTGATGGTCACAAACTGCGACAAGATAGTGCCTGGCATGCTTATGGCTTCAGCGCGGCTGAACCTTCCGACTATTGTGGTCAGCGGCGGGCCCATGCTGGCCGGCACCCATGACGGGAAAAAGATAGACCTTGTGAGTGTCTTTGAAGGGGTAGGTGCTTTCAGATCAGGCAAGATCGGTGAAGCGGAGCTGGCGGATATAGAAGACACTGCATGTCCCACATGCGGCTCATGCGCCGGCATGTTTACAGCCAATTCCATGAATTGTTTAACTGAGGCCATCGGGATGGGTCTTCCTGGAAACGGGACGATTCCGGCGGTCATGGCCGCTCGCACGCGCCTGGCCAAACAGGCTGGGATGAAGATCATGATGCTCTTAAAAAAGAGAATGACTCCCCGAAAAATCATGACGGACAAGGCGTTTGCAAATGCCATGGCAGTAGATATGGCCCTGGGGTGTTCTACGAATACGGTTCTGCACTTGATGGCCATTGCAAAAGAGGCCGGCGTCAGAATCGATCTTGATGCCTTCAATCGCGTGAGCGAGAAGACGCCTCACCTTTGTAATCTTAGTCCGGCAGGAAGACATCACATAGAGGATCTTGACCAGGCAGGCGGTGTGAGTGCTGTGATGAAGGAACTTTCCCGCAAAGGGTTGATCCATACCGGTTGCCCCACGGTCACAGGTAGACAGGTCAAAGAGAACATTAAAGATAGCCGAATCAGAGACAAAAGCGTCATTCGTCCCCTGGAAAGACCATACCACAGGCAAGGGGGGCTTGCGGTGCTGTTTGGTAACCTGGCTGCTTCAGGGAGTGTGGTGAAGCAATCGGCTGTGGTGCGGCGGATGCTCCGCCACGAGGGTCCGGCATGCGTGTTTGACAGCGAGGAAGAGGCCACCTCTGCCATCATGGCCGGCAGGATAAAGAAGGGGGATGTGGTGGTTATCCGCTATGAAGGACCCAAGGGTGGGCCTGGGATGCGGGAGATGCTGGTACCAACATCTGCTATTGCCGGTATGGGGCTTGATGAGGATGTGGCCTTAATCACTGATGGCAGGTTTTCAGGCGGAACCCGCGGGGCTGCTATAGGGCACGTTTCACCCGAGGCCATGGAGGGCGGGCCCATTGCCGTTGTTGAGGATGGAGACCGCATAGCCATCGATATTCCCCGAAAGCGTATCACCTTAAAGGTTTCGGAAAAGGAGATTGAGGCAAGACTTTCAAGATGGCGCCCGCCTAGGATCAAGATATCTAAGGGATACATGGCACGATACGCTCGTGCAGTGTCGTCAGGAGGCGAGGGGGCAATCGTCAAGTGAGTTTGTTGTTCGTTAGTAATGAAATTCGTGTTTTTTTGGCAGAAAGTTTTTTACCATGTTCAACAAAAAGTGAGCTAAAGTGCCTAAAGTGTCTAAAGTGAGCTAAAGTTAATGTGCACGCCTTTTCAGCCGTCGTAGCCAAGGCTACTATGGCGAAGTCGGCCGGCGTGGTCAGTCTTAAAAACAGGTTGCGCCAGAGGCGCATTCCTCAACTTTAGGCACTTTAGTTCACTTTAGTTCACTTTAGGCACTTCTTTTTGGTTTCGGCTTGTCCGGATTAGCCAAGGGAGGTAAAAGCTAAGAGGTCGAGTAAAGGCAAACAATAGAGCTCGTTACAGTCTTTTGTAAATTGCTTCTGGAATTACACGTCTCCGCCGATTTAACACTGCCCCCACAATCTTTGCACCGGCTTGCTCCAGGTGTTCCTTGACCCGGATGGCTACCTCCGCATTCTTGTGTTCAGCCTGAATGACTAGGACCACACCGTCCAGCCGGCGGGCCAAAACAGTAGACTCAGGATAGAGATCTGTGGGTGCACAGTCAAAGAATATCCAGTCAAATTCCCTCCTCAAAACCTCGATCAGGTCATCCAATTTCGGGGATTCAAAGATGACCATAGGATTGGGAGGACTGATACCGCTGGTGAGAACAAACAGATTGGGAATGACCGATTGCTTTATGGCCTCATGAACATTGGCACCTTCATGAATAACCTCAGAAAATCCGGGACTGGTTGGAAGTTTAGTGCTATTGTGTAAAGATGGGTTTCGAAGGTTTGCATCCACCAGAATAATTCGGCTTTCACTCTCCTTGGCGAGAAAAGCGGCAAGATTGAGTGCGACCGTGGAGGCACCCTCTTCCGGCGTGGGGCTGCAAACGGATAACGTCTTTATTCCTTTCTCTCCAGCATACATCATTATATTGCTCTTGAGAATCTGATAGTGGAGTGGCGGCTTGGGGCTAACAGCAAGCGTCTCCATGTCCTCTCTTTCTTCGGCCGGCAGATCTTCAATGGTACCCAACAGGGGCACCCTGAGATTATCCTTGACATCTTCCGGAACTTTGAAGGTGTGATCAAAATATTCTGACAAAA
>JAIWEZ010000199.1:0-4613 GCA_048631945.1 Gammaproteobacteria bacterium
GGTTGACAAGCTTTGAACCTATGAACTTTGAACGGTGAACTTTCTTTATTGACGCGTCATCCTTTTGCTAACAGCCAGTTAGGCCTGCCCTGGTGCTCCGGCTTATCATAAGCTACCAAGCCAGTAATCCAGGTCTGGGCCAGGGGTTCTTCAACCGGGAACCGTGAACGTTGAACCGCTCAACCCAGGTATTATCAACAGTGGAGCAACTATAAGATACTTTCACCCCATCACATTTCGCCCGTGCCGGGCGTACACTAGAAGCTGACGGAATGACCCGGCTATTAGACCTCACGGCATACCGAAACAAGGTAATTGAGCAGAAGGCCTTCGGGGCTTGGCGCAAACGCTTTGGCGAGTCATACGGCGTTGAAACCAGGCTAGCCGATCTTTCGGACATGACTCTCTATTTTCTGGCCAAGCCAGGGGAGGGTACGGCCCTTGCTTTTTATGAACTTGTAATGGGCGTACTGGAGCTGGGGGAAGCACCAAAATTCTATTATCTGGAAGACAAAAAGCAACTGATGGTGATGGATATCCACCTTTTTCTGGCAGATCAGGTGCGCCTTGAATTGATGCGCAGGCTCGGATGGCTCACCAGCTTCCCTGTTGAAAATTATACCCTCCTTGAAATGGTGCAAGCTTTCAAAACGACTAAGGCCGAAATCAGGCAAAAGCCTGTGACACTCTCAAAATCCCACCCGGAATACAACGAATACAACAAGCTTATCAATTCGGAAAAACAGGTCTTCATACGCCGCAAGTTCTTAAAGGCCCTGGAGGAATTTCGCGCCAGGCTTGAAACCTAGGAGGCTGTCTGAGAATGAGATATTTTTTTCAAGATCAAGGAAGGCGAAAATTTTAACCACAGGAATACATTGAAGTATTTCGAGGATTATAATTTGAGCCTGACGCAGAGATTGGGAAAAATAGCCATTCTCGGACAGCCTCCTAGGCCCGGGACGTGAAGTATCTATGAGGAAAAGAAGGTTTTGGGTTTGCCTTTTAGCCCTGGGTATTTCTTCTGTATCAGTCCAGCTTGCCATGATCCGTGAGGTCATGTCCTCCTTTGGCGGGAATGAACTGGTCATAGGGGTAGTGCTTGGCATGTGGCTCCTCTTTACAGGTCTTGGGAGCGCCCTGGGAGTGCCGCTGGCCAAAAGGGAGAGGCCTGAAAGGACCCTTTTTCTCGGCCACCTACTCATAGCGGTCCTACCATTTGTCCAAATTGCTGCCATACGAGCCCTTCCGCTCCTTTGGGTCCGGGGCCAGATGTTGGGCTTGCCTTCAGCCATTGGCGGCAGCGCCATTGTACTCATTCCATACTGCCTTGTCGGTGGCGCTATGATACCCCTGGCAGGCTCTCTATTGCAGGGGAAAGAGGTCACAAGCAAAGTCTATGTTGTGGACACCCTGGGTGATATTGGGGGTGGTCTGCTCTTTAGCCTTGTTTTTGTTTACTTGCTTTCCCACTGGGACAGCTTGCTGGTCCTTGGTTTCCTGAACCTCTTTGCCGCCTTGACTATGCTCTCTTATAAGGTGCTGCCTGTTGTGTGCCTTCTAGGGTTAGGAATGTTGGTAGCCAGACCTTTCGATGTGACTTCTCTCTCCTGGCGTTTCCCTGGTCAGGAGATCATCTTAACCAAGAACACCCCCTTTGCTCAGCTTACCATTTCAAGGACCGGCAGGCAGCTCAATGTCCTCCAGGATGCCATTCCGCTATTTTCAACCGGCGATCTTGACATGGAGACTGTTGCGCATCTGCCGCTTTGTCAGGTCAGGGAAGGAGCCAAAGTGCTTTTGATTGCCGGAGGGGTCTTTGGCACCCTTGAGGAGATTTCCAGGCACAACCCACAGCGCATAGACTACGTGGAGCTTGACCCGGCTATCCTGGATCTGGATAGACTAATTCACTCGAGTCTTGCCCATCCCTTTGTGCACGTCCATGTTGGAGACGGTCGCCTCTTTGTAAAAAAAACGTCCAGGCAATATGACACCGTTATCATAGACCTCCCAGACCCCGAAAATGCTCAACTCAACCGCTTTTACACCCAGGAATTTTTTGACGAAGCAAGATCGATTCTTACCAGGGACGGAGTCCTTTCCTTCACTCTGTTAGGTTCTGAAAACTACCTTGAGGAGAAAGGTCTCGCCTTGAATCGTTCTGTATATACCGCCCTAAAAAGGGTCTTCAAACACGTTCTGGTTTTCCCTGGAACAACCCACTATTACCTGGCCTCCAATGCCCCCTTGAATCGCAATATCTCCGGTGTGCTGGCCGAACGGGAGATCGCTACCAGGCGTTTGGTTGATTACGAACTGCCCACCATGGCAGATCCTTTTCGCATGGACATGCTCAGTCGTCTCCTTTCTGAAAAAGAGGTTCTGTCAAACACGGATCTTTCCCCAATGGCCTTCGGCCACCTGATTGATTTGTGGATGAAGAAATCCGGGAGTCCGAAGACGGTCCTCTATGTCATCGTTATCGCTATCCTTGGATTTGCAGTCCTGGCATGTCGCAAGGACCATCTGCGATTTACGATTGCAACCTCCGGTTATGCCGGCATGGCCTTTGAGCTCTCGCTTCTCCTCCTGTTTCAAGTGATATATGGCTATGTATACCTAAGGATTTGTTTCTTTATAACTCTCTACATGATAGGTTCTGCCCTTGGGGCATTCGTATCCGGAAAGTTGAAAAAGTCGGCCGCTTGGCAGATGTTGGCCTGTGATGCAAGCCTTATCCTTTTCGCGACTCTGGCCTGTGTCGCAGCGCTGGTTGGAACCCATCTCAAGAGAGATATCTCTTTGTTTGTTATGCAGTATGTGACCATTCCGGGCCTGTTATTTGTTGTTGCCTTTGCGGCAGGTTGCCAGTTTGCGGCGGTCTCACGCTTGTCTCGGGGGATCGGAGCAGAGATTACAGGCCGCCTTTATGTGTCGGACCTCGCCGGTGCAGCCTGTGGTACCATATTGACAGGGCTTGTATTTCTCCCTAAGATGGGAATCATAGGGGTATTGATTTCGGTCATGGTACTCAAAGGGCTGAGTCTGGCCCTCAATACCGTGGTTGTTTTGAAACGGACATAGAAGTTGGCCTCAGTCGGTATATTGGAGTGATAGATTATAGGATGGGCATACGCCGATAGAGGTTGGAGGACGGTCCACCTAACGGCGGACTTGAGGCTAAAGGCCGAGAATCTTTTGCCTTGAGCCTCAGCGAAGCGATCCTCAAGCGAAGCGACCCTAAACCATAAGCATAGTCCACATGGAAATATCACGGAGAGATTTCGTCAGAACTACTTTTTGTGCTGCATGCGGCACAGTGCTGTTCCCCCTGGATCTGGCATTGGCGGAAAAGCGGTTTTCGTCAACTGACCCCCATGTCAAGGAAGCCTATTTCTATAAGAAATTGGCCGACGGCACGGTCCAATGCGGCACCTGCCCCCACGAATGCATTGTCCTTCCCGACAAACGAGGAAGATGCCGGACCAAAGTGAACATTGATGGTAGGCTTTACACCATCTCTTACGCCAACCCGTGCGTTATGCATGTGGATCCGGTGGAGAAAAAACCCCTTCAACATTTCTACCCGGGAACCAAGGCCTTCTCACTTGCAGTTGCCGGGTGCAATTTTCACTGCCTTAATTGCCAGAACTGGGAGATATCCCAGACGAGTTCAGACAAAACCCGCAATTACAACCTTTCCCCGGATGAGGTGGTCTTGACTGCCGCAGAGTATGGCTGCAAGAGTATTGCCTATACCTATTCCGAGGCTACGACCTTTTATGAATATATGGTCGATATCTCGGCAAGGGCCAAAAAGCTTGAGATCAAAAACATCTGGGTTAGCAATGCATACATCAGCCAGGCTGCCCTGAATCGCTTGTGTGGTGTGATCGATGCGGCAAGCGTCAACCTAAAGAGCTTTTCAGATAAGATCTATTGGGATCTAAACGGCGGGCATCTTGAACCCGTGCTTGAAACCTTCAAGACCCTTCACAGGCGAGGCATCTGGATGGAGATCATCAATCTGGTTATTCCAACCTACACGGATGACATGGAAATGATCAAAAGGATGTGCGGGTGGATCCTGGACAATCTCGGTCCGGAATATCCTCTGCACTTTTCCCGGTTCCATCCCCAGTACAAGCTCGTTCATCTTCCCCCCACGCCGGTTGAGGTCTTGCAGGAAGCCGAGGAGATGGCCTTGAAAGAGGGGTTGTATTACGTTTATATTGGCAATGTGCCGGGCCTGGGAAATAAGACCGTATGTCCCAACTGCAAACGGACCGTGGTTCTAAGAAGGGGATACACGATTGTGGAAAACCAGGTGAAGGATGGAAAATGCAAGTTCTGTGGCACACTGATAGGCGGCAGATGGGAATAATGAAGATTAGTTTCTTGGGCTATGATTTTGGCTTGGCTGTAATGGGAAAAGCAAGGATGAAAAAATTACACGCGATAGTTCTTTCAATCACCTTGATCTTTACCTGTGTCAGGGCTCACTTGTCCGTTGCGGACGAAAGCCGCCACAACGTGCGGCCTGCTGCGGTTGCCGGTATGTTTTATCCGGATGAGCCAGATGAATTGCATCAAATGGTTCGTACTTTCCT
>JAIWEZ010000200.1:0-4600 GCA_048631945.1 Gammaproteobacteria bacterium
GCAACACGGCACCCGGGGGAGACCCTGCTGCTGGCAGTCGCGTTGTCTTCCCTGGTCGCATGCATCGCTACGGTTCTGCTCCTGACCCACGCCCTCGAGAATACGGCCGCCTCCCTGCTTGCGAAGGGCCCCTCCCTTGTTGTGCGACGCCTTTCAACAGGCGGGTGGGTCCCAATCCCCGCAAGAGAATCGGCCGAGATTGCCCGGGCCGTTCCCGGGGTCACTCAGGCCAGGGCCCGGATCTGGGGCCTCGTATCGGGCCCGTCCGGGCCTGTGACCGCCGTGGGGATTGACGAAACCGCACGGAGGGCGTTGGTGGAGGGCCGCTTGGCCCCTGTGCCCGGCCCGGGCGAAGCCGTTGTCGGCCCGGGGGTGTCTGCTGAGAAAGAGGAAGCGGGCATGATTCTCCAGGGTGCCCGGAAGATGGCCTTCAAGGTGACGGCCAGGCTCTCCCCTGAATCCGGCATGGTTGCTCACGACATCGTGATCCTCCACCCGGAAGATGCCCGGAAACTCCTGGGACTTCCCCAAGGCCATGCAAGCGATCTGGCCCTCGACGTGTTCCACGAAGAGGCCATAGCGTCATTCTGTGGTTGGATTCCATAAGCCACTGATAATACAGCATATTATCTGCAAGACCTTGTCCTCACTGTACCACTGCTATCCTTGCCAGCATCCGGACTAAACCGCAAGTCATTGATTTTATTGAACAGCGGTATTGCAACAAGCAGCCCAATCTGATACATGTGGGATTATTTTGCAGCGCACAGATCCTAATTGTATCAGGAGGGGACGCAATGCTCGATTTTCAGGCTTCGGCCAAAGCCCTGGAGAGGCTGTTTCGCCGGTTTCGCGTGGCAGATTTGGGAACGCTCTATGACGCCTTAGACACGCGTTCTCGAATGAGTGTCTTTCGACGACTCAGGCAGCTGGGCTATTTGTCCAGCTACACCCACGCGGGCCGCTACTATACTTTGGCGGACATTCCCCGCTTCGATGAATACGGGTTGTGGTTCTATGAGGGTGTTGGTTTTTCAAGAAGCGGCAGCTTGAAAGCCACGGCAGTAAACGTGGTGGAAACGTCTCCCAGTGGGTACACGCACATGGAGATGAAACGGTTACTACAGGTACGCGTTCACAATACACTACTGGGGTTGGTACATGCAGGTCTTGTTGGGCGTGAACAGATCGAGAAGGTCTACCTGTATGTAAGTGCGCGGCATGACCGTGCGTGTCTGCAGGTTGCCAAGCGAAAGCAACAACTGGCTGATTTGAGCAAGCCCACCCTCCAGTTGCCCACAGCTACCATCATTGAGGTCCTTGTCGAAGCTATTCAAGCTGCACAGATAAGCCTAAGCCCTACCATCATAGCAGAACGACTTGCAGCACGAGGATTGGAACTATCGGCAACACAGGTCCAAGAAGTTCTTGGGCACTATGGGATGAGTGTTGAAAAAAAAACGCAGGACTCTCGCTTGCCACCCTTACGGCCTTGAGAGAGCACTTACGTATATTACAGGTTGGCGTTCAGGAGAAAATGCTGTGCACCATGGGTGTACACGTCAATGTGCGGGAACCCCCCGGAAGATGTCCCCTCTGCGGTGGACCTATGAAGGTGCAAAAGACGACGGACCATCACGGCAAGACCATATCCCACGGTCAATTCGAAGTTCGCGAGACCATCCATGTGTGTGCGGCTGGATGCCGCCACAAGAGCGGTTCTCTTGTCACACGAAGAGCCGCCTCGCTTGCCGGACAGCTCATACCCGGCAGAACCGTGGGCTACGATGTGATGGTCTTTATTGGATTGCGCCGGTTTTTGGATCACTTCCAGCGAGAACAGACTCGTTCTGTTCTCGCCAAGGACCATGGCCTCGTGTTGTCCACCGGACAGATCACGGGCTTAGCTCGGCTCTTCCTTGACTATTTGGAACGGCTGCACAATGAGCGTTGTGAGCAACTTCGCGCCGCGTTGGCTGAGGATGGGGGATGGCCACTGCATATCGATGCGACCGGAGAAGACGGCAGAGGGACACTGTTTGTGGCCATGGCGGGTTGGCGAAAGTGGGTCCTTGGGGCTTGGAAGCTGTCAACCGAACGGGCTGAGCTCATTCTCCCCTGCCTACGACAGGTGGTTGACCAGTTCGGGACTCCGTGCGCGGTCATGCGGGATTTGGGTGGGCCCGTGAGCGCAGCAACAAATGATCTGTTGGCTGAATTGGAGCTAGATATCCCGGTGCTGGCCTGTCATCAGCACTTTCTCAAGGACATCGGCAAGGATCTGCTTGATCCTGCCCATGGGCATCTGCGGGATCTATTTCGGCGTATGCAGGTACGTCCCAGACTACGCACCCTGGCCCGTGAACTGGGCCGTAAACTGGGCGAGGATATTGCGCAAGCGCGCCAAGAGGTCAAGCAGTGGCAGCATGAAACGGGGCCCCTTTCAAGACTGCCCTGGGGTCAGGCAGGCATAGCAACGGTTCGGTCCCTTGCGCAATGGATGACCGATTACGCTGCAGACAGTACGAACCAGGGCTTTCCCTATGATAGAGCCTACCTGGATTTCTACGATCGTTGTATGACCGGCTCTCAGGCGATCAAGGCCTTCTTACGCTACCGACGCAATGACAGAAAGGTGGCAAGTCTGCTCAAACGGCTTCAAAGCATACTCGATCCAGTGACCTCTGACATCCCTTTCGGTCACATTGCCCAGCAATTGAGAGCCAGGGCTAATCTGTTTGATGAACTCAGAGACGCCTTAAGGCTCGTTCCCAAAGCCTCACCTGCAATGCCTATATCTACCTCTAACCTGTCGACATCTACCGGAGAGCAAGTCCAAGATCTACGTGATGTCCAACAACAGCTCGACGAACTCCTGGCTTCTCTCAGGAAACGGGGCGCTGATCCTGGAGTCAGCCGGGACATGGCTTCGGCCATCGAAATCATCTTTCGCCACATCCAAGACCATGGCCCTTATCTGTGGGGACACGTCATCCAGCTACCCGAAGACAAAGGTGGCGGCATCCGCTTGCTCGACCGGACCAACAATCTCCTGGAGGGTCACTTCAAAGGCATGAAACATGATGAGCGTCGCCGAAGTGGTCGCAAAATACTTACCCACGACTTCGAACAGCTCCCCGCGCAGGCAACACTCGTCTACAATCTCAACCACCCAGACTATGTGAAAATCCTCTGCGGCTCCCTCGAGCTACTTCCCCAGGCCTTTGCCAAGCTCGACGGTCAGAAACGGGAAAACAGACTCCATGCATTGAGCCCCTTCAACCAGGTCAAAACAGCGGCCATCCCACAGATCGCAAGTGCTTCCCTACCCATAGAGGACAGGCAACTGGTCAGAAACGATCAGATGAAAAAAAGGGTCGTGGCAGCGGCGAAAAGACGGGCTCCCCGCCCCCAGAATGGCTAATTCCTTCTTGATCCAACCGTAAACTGACGCCACGGGTCTATCCAATGCCTCCCGCGTTCGGGCCAGCCAGTAGCTCCGGGGGGTTACCTTCATTTCCAAGTACATGGCCTCGGCCTTCCTCAGGTTCTCCAAGGCAACGTCCTTCTTTCCCGCATCAGCGAACAGTTCCCCGAGAAAGAGATACCCTTGCGCGGTCATGGCTCTTGCTTTCAATTCTTCCAGTCTTTCCTCTATATTTGTTTTCAGAAATTCTTTGTAGGCTTCAGTTGTAGTTGTATCGATTGGATTTTTTTCATATTCTAGTTTGTAATATTTTATTGCCTCTTCATGCCGATTCAAAATAAAGAGGGAAATGGCATTATGGCGCCAAACCGCATTAAATTCTGGATCTATTTGAAGTGAAATATCATAGGACTTTATTGCCTCTTCCAAATCATTGCTCACAGGAAGTATAATTTTTGCCCTGTTCATTGCAAAACGGGCTCTCAATATATCAAACATCCTTAATATATGACGAGGGAAACCACTCCAGTGTTCTGTTATAACTACTGGTATTTTATATATCTTTCCTAAAATTACCGCTGGAACTCCAGCGGAATAGACATGAGCATGAATAATATCCGGCCTCCATCCTTTGCTAATCAACTTACGAAACGTCTTGAATATAGACCACAGATATAGAAAATAGGAAGTTTTGGGAATGGGTAACTTTTTATGCCTTATCCTTATTGTTCTGATTTCATATTCTATTTGATCGGAAACAATTTCATATAACCCCTTAACATGCCCTCCCCCTTCTTCATCATAAAGCACTATTACATCATTGTATAAGGCAACCGCCTGAGCATGTTCTCTTACAAAAACTCCAGCCACTTGATTTTTTATACTCGGGTACCATGCTGGCAAAAATAAAATTTTTAATCTTTTTCATCATAATCACCTCACATCAAAAAATTTTTGAAAACCTTCAATGATTTTTTTTATAGTCTATGTGTTTTTTCTTTTTCCTCTAATCAACTCTTTGTCTATCGAATGGTGAGCGGAATCGGCTCCCGGCTCAGCGGATCGAAATAGCTGAAGAACTTCTTGAAATCCTCCGGTGTGCCGCGGAGGAGCCGCGCATCCCCAGACTCAAAGGCCGCGATCAGACCGGCCTGGGGCGTGTCCGGATGCGGG